>NZ_JBTOPV010000038.1:0-32249 GCF_055284355.1 Pseudomonas sp. HP_01
CACCCAACTTATCCCGCCGCGCGTCTGCTGGGTGGTGGCGCGCGCGCCCGCGAAGGCGTTTGAACTGCGACCATTGTATTGCCTGACTAACCGGTTTCGCGGGCAAGCGCGCTCCTACAATTGACCGCGTCAGACCGCACATGCGCGAGCTTTTTTCAGTGGGACCGTCTTCAGCCGGGAAGAGGCCGGTATGAGCGCCATCCATTCTGCGGTGTGCCACCTGACGCTTTCCCGGCTAAAGCCGGTCCTACTGGGAGATCGCGGTCCCACTCAGTACTTGCTTCTTGGCCGGTATGTGGGCCATGGCGGGAAAACGAAATAATACTGACTGACGCTCATCCTGTAGGAGCGCGTCAGACCGCACATGCGCGAGCTTTTTTCAGTGGGACCGGCTTCAGCCGGGAAGAGGCCTGCTTGAGCGTTATCCATTCTGCGGTGGGACGCCTGACGCCCCCCCGGCTAAAGCCGGTCCTACAAGGCGTTCACTCACAATCCCGTGGGTCATCCTCAAGCGTGTCAGCCGCTCTCGGTAATTCCCCCGTGCGCATCCACTGCCTTGTAGGCTAACCTGCGGCCCATGTTCTAAGAGGTCGGTCATGCACATTCATATTCTGGGTATCTGCGGCACGTTCATGGGTTCGCTGGCGGTGCTAGCCAAGGATCTGGGCCACAAAGTCACGGGCTCCGATACCAATGTTTACCCGCCGATGAGCACGCAGCTCGAAGCGCAGGGCATTGAGTTAATGCAGGGTTACGACCCTTCGCACCTTGAGCCGGCACCAGATCTGGTGGTGGTCGGCAACGCCATGTCGCGGGGCAATCCGGCGGTCGAGTATGTCCTGAACAAGGGCCTGCCCTACGTTTCCGGTCCGCAATGGCTGGCCGATCACGTCCTTCGCGGACGCTGGGTACTGGCCGTCGCAGGCACCCACGGCAAAACCACCACCAGCAGCATGCTCGCCTGGGTGCTGGAACACGCCGGCATGGCCCCGGGCTTCCTGATCGGCGGCGTGCCTCAGAACTTCGATGTCTCGGCGCGCCTGGGCGATACGCCGTTCTTCGTCGTCGAGGCGGATGAATACGACAGCGCCTTCTTCGACAAGCGCTCCAAGTTCGTCCATTACGGCCCGCGCACCGCCATCCTCAACAACCTGGAGTTCGATCACGCCGACATCTTTCCGGATCTGCCGGCCATCGAGCGTCAGTTCCACCACCTCGTGCGCACCATCCCGAGCGAAGGCCTGGTTATTCACCCGACCACCGAGCCCGCCCTTGAGCGCGTGATTCAAATGGGCTGCTGGACGCCGGTGCAAACCACGGGCGAGGGCGGCCAATGGCAGGCGAACCTGCTCAGCGAAGACGGCTCGAGGTTCGAAGTGCTGTTTGAAGGTGCGGTCCAGGGCGTCGTTGACTGGGGCATGACCGGCCAGCACAACGTGGCGAATGCCTTGGCGACCCTCGCCGCCGCCCGCCACGTTGGCGTCGTGCCGCAGCAGGGCGTCGACGCGTTGAGTGCGTTCAAGAGCGTGAAGCGGCGCATGGAAAAGGTCGCGGAAGTACGCGGCATCACGATCTATGACGACTTCGCTCACCACCCGACCGCCATTGCCACCACGCTGGACGGTCTGCGCAAGAAGGTCGGCGATGCGCCGATCATTGCCATCGTCGAGCCGCGTTCCAACTCCATGAAGCTCGGCGCCCACCGCGACGGTCTGCCGGAAAGCGTCGTCCAGGCCGATCAGGTGGTCTGGTATGCGCCGGCCAATCTGGGTTGGGATCTGGCGGCAACCGCTGCGCAGTGCACCATTCCATCGTTGGTGTGCGACAGCCTCGACGGCATCATCGACCTTGTGAAAAGTCAGGCCCAGCCCGGCACCCACGTGGTCATCATGAGCAACGGCGGTTTCGGCGGCCTGCACGGCAAACTCGCGGAGGCCCTGCAATGAGCGGCCCTGAACGCATTACCCTGGCAATGACCGGCGCGTCCGGCGCGCAATACGGTCTGCGCCTGCTGGACTGTCTGGTGCGCGAAGACCGCGAAGTGCATTTCCTCATCTCCAAGGCTGCGCAGTTGGTCATGGCCACAGAGACCGACGTCAACCTGCCGCCCAAACCGCAGATGATGCAGGCCTTCCTTAACGAATACACCGGCGCGACAGCGGGTCAGATCCGGGTGTACGGCAAGGAAGACTGGATGTCGCCGGTGGCGTCCGGTTCCGGTTCGCCGAGCGCAATGGTGGTGGTGCCGTGTTCGACCGGCACCTTGTCGGCAATCGCCACGGGCGCCTGCAACAACCTGATCGAGCGTGCGGCAGACGTGACGTTGAAGGAGCGCCGGCAGTTGATTCTGGTGCCCCGCGAGGCGCCGTTTTCCAGCATCCATCTGGAGAACATGCTCAAGCTGTCGAACATGGGCGCGGTGATTCTGCCGGCGTCGCCCGGTTTCTATCACCAGCCGCAGACGATCGACGATCTGGTGGATTTCGTCGTGGCGCGGATTCTTAATCTGCTCAACGTCCCGCAGGACATGCTGCCGCGTTGGGGCGAGCATCATTTTGGCGCCGATGAATAAGCTCGTCGTCATTGCCCTGGGCCTGTTGCTGACGACGGGCTGCTCGACCGTGCGCACCCTCGACGCCAATCAGCCGGGCGCGCCAGTCGTGTACGCCGGGACTCGGCTGGATCTGTACGCCATCGAAGGCGGCTGCTGCGAGAAGGATCGCTTCGGCACCGAGGCGCCGAAATACCCGATGCTCGACCTGCCCGGCAGCGCGCTGCTCGACACGCTGCTGCTGCCGTTGTCGATTCTGACGGCGCTGGGTGTGGGGTTTCAGGCTACAGGCGGAATGTAATGCGATCCCTGTAGGAGTGAGCTTGCTCGCGATTGCGACATGACTGGCCCTGTGAGGGTGACTGTCAGAACGCATTCGCGAGCAAGCTCACTCCCACAGTGTGGCGCGGTGTCGGGGCCGAACGCATTCCATGTAGGAGTGAGCTTGCTCGCGATTGCGACATGACTGACCCTGTAAGGGTGACTGTCAGAACGCATTCGCGAGCAAGCTCACTCCTACACAGTTTTTGCTGTCAGCTTGAGCAGCGCTCAGTCACTTCCCCAACCGCCGCAAATCATCCGACTCAACCACCCGCACGCCGTCCTGCTCTTCCAGCGCCAGGCGCCATAGCGCGCGGGCGAGGTTGCAGGCTTCGATGCCGCCGTATTTGCCGGGGATCAGCTTGGCAATCGGCCCGGCCAGTTGCTCCATCAGACGCTGATCCTGCCGCTCGCCAATCAACAACGACGGCTGGACGATGGTCAGTTGCGGCCAGCCCTGAAGCTTCAGTGCTTCTTCCATCTCGCCTTTGACGCGGCTGTAAAAGATGCTTGATTGCGGGTCGGCGTTTACGGCGCTGATTACCAGCAAATGACGCGCCCCCAACTCGCGGGCACGTTTGCCGAACGCCACGACCAGGTCGAAGTCCACGGCCCGGAACGCTTCCTGGGAACCGGCCTGTTTGATCGTGGTGCCGAGGCAGCAGAAAGCGATATCAACGGGGCCTTCCAGCGCGGGCAGCAGGTTTTGAAGCTCGCCGACCGGGTTTTCCAGGCGTGGATGTTCAGCCAGAGGACGACGGCTGGGGGCGAGAAGGCGGGTGACAGTGGGTTCGTTAAGCAGGCGGTCGAGCAAGTGCTCGCCAGTCAATCCGGTAGCTCCGGCAAGCAAAATGTGCTGAGGCGTCAAGTACATGATCTTTCTCCCTTGATACGCCACAAGCATAGGCGCTGTACCGGAACAGACTGCGGGCGAAGCGGGAGGGTTTCACAAAAACACATGAAATCTTGGCGCATCCCGCATTTGAGGGTGCATCACTGCGTAGGAGCCGGCTTGCTGGCGAACCCGATCGAGCATTCAACCTTGCAGCGCCTGAACGAATGCGTTTGCCAGTAAGCCGGCTCCCAGAGGTTCCGCGTCAACGGCGGCACTCAGCGCCGCACCGTATTCAATGCCCGCTCCGCCTGACTCTTGCGCAGCTGCCGCCAATGGTTGACCACGCCTTTAGGCGCCCACATCTGCGGCTCGGAGGCTTCGAAGCTTTCGTCCGTCTCGCGCTGGGCGACGATGTCTTTCGCCTCATTGAACGCTTGCACCAGATCATCGGTTTCCACCAGCGCCTTGCCGAACAGCGCCTCGCCGAAGTAGGTGAAATCAGCCTCTTCAGAACAGCCAAAAGACACCCGGTCCTCACGCGAAGCCGTAATCACCATCGTCCGCTCGTCCTTGATCGCCGGGATGAAACCGCCCGAATAACAGGCGGAAATCACCACCACCTTGTCGCGATTCTTCAGCGGTGCGAGCACGCCGGCCATCTCGTTGGCGGGCAGGTCGGACAGCTCCAGACGCGGCTGATCCAGCACCAGCTCGTGTTCATGGGTGCCGTGGCTGGTGAGATAAATAAAGATCAAATCTTCCGGACCGCTGCGCTTGGCCAACGTCTGCACGGCGCGGCTGATGGTCTCGCGGGTGGCCAGCGGTCGATCGGCCATGTGGTCGCGATGGTTGACCAGCGTGACCTGCCCGAACGCACCGAAGCGCGTTGCGAGGAGCTTGTTGACGTAATCGGCCTCGCGCAGAAAGACGCTCTGCTTGCCATCGCCGCCCACGACCAGGCTGTACAGCTCGATGGCCGGCGTGGAAGCAGGCACGGCGGCGAGGGCTTTCTCGACCAGGGCGCCCTGGGCGAGCAAGCCCATTTCCAGCGGGTCCGGCAGCAGCTTGCCGGCCGCGTCGCGCACGCGCTGGCCGTTGGACCAAGTGCCGCTCTGGACTTCGCCGTCCGCCGTGGTCAGCACGCCGCTGCCGTGATAGTTGTCGTTCTCGAACTGGCCGATGTACACGCTGCCGTCCGGGAGCTTCAGGCTGCCTGAGCCTGCGAAGCGCCAGTTCTTGAAGTCCCCTTGATAGCGCGTGCCGTCGGAGCCAATCAGCTCGCCCTTGCCGGTAAACGCACCATCCTTGAACTGCCCCGACCAGACATCGCCATCGGCGTTTTCGTAGCGACCGCGACCATTGAGCTGGTTGTTATGGAAGCCGCCAACGTACTGATCGCCATCGGCGCTGTTGAAATTGCCCGTACCTTCAAGCTGGCCGTCGACGAACTTGCCGCTGAACTGGTTGCCTGCCGAATCGTTGCGCTGGCCTTCGCCGTTGGGTTTGCCGTGGGCGAACTGGCCCTGATACTCGCTGCCGTCGTCCAGTTCCAGATGCCCGGCGCCGTCATACAGATCGGCCTTGAACTCGCCGCGATAACTCATGCCGTGCTCTTTGAGCGTGCCTTCGCCGTCGCGCCGCCCCAGCTTGTAGCCGCCGACGTAACTGCCGGCGCTGGTGGTCAGCGAGCCCTGGCCATGGAAAAGCCCGTCCTGAAAACCGCCCTTGTACACGTCACCATTACTGGCGTGCCATTCGCCCTGACCGTTCCATTGCCCACTCTTGAATTCCCCGGCGTACCAGCTGCCATTGGGGTAATCGATACGGCCTTTGCCTTGCAGCACGCCATTGATCACGTCGCCGCGATAGCGTCCACCGTCGGGCAGGCGAGCGTCCGGGGGCAACAGCGATTCGCCGTCGCCGCAAGCGGTAAGAAGGAAGGTCAGGGCCAAAGGAGCAAACGCGCGCATGGTAAATCCCGAAAATAAGATGTTTCGGCGTGATCTGATCGCGTACGTGTATCGAGTCGCTCACACAGCCGCAGCGAGTATGCCGCAGCGAGGAACGCTCATGAAACAGTCTGTTACGACTGTTTCATGTTTCGGGGGGATTAACGGAGGCGCGGCGGGGGTTACACGAAGCACAGCGAAAGCGGTTCAGCAACGAAGGCAGGCTTGTCCAGGCCTTCGATTTCAAGCGTTGCAGTGGCTTTGAGCAGCCATTGGCCGGGCTTCTTTTCGGTCACTTCAGCCAGAGTGACTTTTAGACGAACGCGCGAATTCACTTTCACCGGCTGAATGAATCGCACGCTGTCCAGGCCATAGTTGATCGCCATCTGCATGCCTTCGGGCACCACCATCAAGGACTCCATCAGCTTGGGCATCAGCGACAGCGACAGAAAGCCATGGGCGATGGTCGAACCGAACGGGGTTTGCGCGGCTTTCACCGGGTCGACGTGGATGAACTGAAAGTCGCCGGTGGCCTCGGCGAACAGATTGATGCGCGCCTGATCGATGGTCAGCCACTCGGAGCATCCCAGGTCCTTGCCTTCATAGCGTTTGAGTTCTGCAACGGGTACGTGGGGCATCGCTACTCTCCTTGTGATTAATTGTTTTCGCGCGCGATCTTCACGGCAGGCCCCCTGACACACCGCGCTCACAGGTTTGCTGCCGCTTCGCGTCAGATCGCGAGCAAGCTCACTCCTACAGTTTGAACCGCAGTCGACGAGGTGGCGTCGGCGCTGTTATTGCTTGGCATTGCAGATCAGCACGCCGCACTGCGTGGGTCAATGTGCCCTCAACTGGCGAATACCACCCCATAGGCAGCGCGGGTGGCGTGTCTATAATGTCGCCGCGAATCCGCTGGAGTTTTCTATGTTGCTAAGAGGCCTGACCTGGCTGGTGCTGTTCCAACTGATCGGAACCGCGCTCAATCACCTGTTTCTGTCGATCCTGCCCGGCCCGATCATCGGGCTCGTGCTGTTGATGATCTACCTGATGACCCGGGGCGAAGTCAGCGAACCCATCAGCCTGGCCGCCAGCAGTCTGCTGCGCTACCTGCCGTTGCTGCTGGTGCCGCCCGCCGTGGGTGTGATGGTGTATGCCGACCAGATCGCCGAAGACTTCTGGGCAATCGTCGGCTCGCTGGTGATTTCCCTGATGGTCTCGCTGACCTTCGCCGGCTGGCTGATGCAGAAACTCATCGACCGTCAGGCCAGTCGCCGGGAGCCATCATGAGTCTGGACTGGCACGGCGCCTGGATGTCCGTGATCCATCACCCCTTGTTTGGCATCGCCATTACCTTGGGCGCTTATCAACTGGTGCTCGCGGGCTACGAGAAAACCCGTTGGGTGTTTTTGCAACCGGTGCTCATTTCGATGCTGGTGGTGATTGGCGTCTTGGTGAGCTGCGGACTGTCCTACGTCGAGTACCGCAAAAGCACCGAAATCCTCAGCATTCTGCTCGGCCCCGCCACGGTTGCGCTGGCCGTGCCGCTATATTTGAATCTGCGGCGCATCCGGCAACTGTTCTGGCCGGTATTGACTACGCTGGTGGTGGGCGGCGTGCTGGCCACCGGGCTGTGCGTGGCGCTGGGCTGGATGCTTGGGGCTAATCACATGATCCTGATGACCATGGCGCCCAAGTCTGTAACCTCGCCGATCGCCATGCTCGTCGCCGAGCAGATTGGCGGTGTGGCGGCGCTGGCGGCGGTGTTTGTGTTGATAACCGGAGTGATCGGCGGCATATTCGGCCCCGGCTTGCTGACCCTGGCGCGGGTAAATAGCCCGGAAGCCCGAGGCATGGCCCTTGGGCTGACGGCTCACGCGGTGGGTACGTCGGCGGCCCTGCAGGAAAGTGAGGAATGCGGCGCCTTCGCGGCGCTGGCAATGAGTTTGATGGGTGTCGCCACGGCCTTGTTCCTGCCGTTGGCGGTGTCTCTGGTTGCTTGAGGATGGGTTTATGTCGTTGCCGTTGTTTCCACTGCCACTGTTTCCACTGAACGCCGTGCTGTTCCCGGGGTGCGTGCTCGATCTGCAGCTCTTCGAGGCGCGCTACCTCGACATGATTAGCCGCTGCATGAAGCAGGGCGAAGGCTTTGGCGTGGTCTGCATCACTGAAGGCAGTGAGACGGGCGACGTACCGGACGGTTTCTCGATGATTGGCTGCGAAGCGCGGGTCACCGATTTCCAGAAGCAGGACAACGGCCTGCTCGGCATTCGGGTTGTGGGTGCCCGACGCTTTCGGGTGAAGGACTACAGCACCCAGCGCGACAACCTGCTGGTCGGCGAGGTCGAGTGGCTGGACGATCCTCAGGAGCAACCGCTGCAAGAAGAAGACGACGACCTGGTCGCGTTACTTGCCGCGCTGGCCGAACACCCGATGGTCGCCGCGTTGAACATGGGCCTCACCGCCAGCGGTCAGCACTCGCTGGCCAATCAACTGGCCTACCTGTTGCCGTTCGCGGAAGAAGACAAAGTCGAGCTGCTGGAGATCGAAGACGCCGAGGAACGGCTCGACGCGATTCAGGACCTGCTCGACGAGATGCAGGGCGACATGCAGGACTGACGGAGCGGCCCACGTCGCTGTCTCAGTCCAGCGACGTGCTAACGGTTGTCCTGCAGGCCGCGCTTCAACGCCTGACACTTTAGTACTGATAGCGGATCAAACCGTGCGGGAACGAGTGCAGCCCGAACCCGCCAAACAGCGCCACCATCGCCGGCAGCACCAGCCACCACACCTTGATCGGCAGCGCCTCCAGCGGCTTTTTGTTCTGCACGAACGCCAGGCTCGCGGCACAGGTGAAAAACGCCAGCAGCATCCCGGCAGTGACATCCGTCGGCCAATGCACGCCCAGGTACACCCGTGACATGGCGATCGCCAGCGCCGGAATCCCGCCCAGCAGCAGCCAGGTCAGACGCAGCCGCACCGGCTGACCGCGCCCGGCAAGCACCGCCAGCGACATGAACAGCGCAAACGAGGCCGAGGCATGCCCGCTCGGCATGCTGTAAGTCCCGAGGGCCTCCGTCAGTACCTCAGGGCGTGCCCGTGCGAAGGTGTATTTCATGCTCTGATTGATCAGCGCCGCGCCAAGGGTGGTGCCGATCACGAAGATCGCATGGCGCCATTTTCGCGTGACGATCAGCAGAACGGCCAGCAGGGCCGCGGCGCAGAACTGCGTGCGGAAATCCCCCAGGCCCGTGATCATCACTACGAAGTTCTCGGCCGCAGCGCTTCGGCTGGCCTGCACTACGGTCATGATGCCCTGATCGAAATCGGCCAGGTACGGCCAGCCCAAAAACACACTGCCCAGCAGGATGAAACACGTCAGGGCGATAACCTTGGTCGCGTAGGGTTTCTGCCTAAGGCTGCTCTGGATGCTGATGCCCAGCAGAATCGCCAGCCCGCCGCCTACCACGGCGGCCTGGGGCCAGAAATTTTCCGGCAGGGGCAGGCGGATGGCAGCACCGGTCGCCCAGCCCGGCAGAATGTAGGCCACCGACCAGCCGGCGGCTGCAATCAGGCTGACACCGGCAAAGCGCACGAACGGCATGTCGCACATCCCGGCCACCATCGGCAGCATCGGTCGCAGCGGACCGATGAAGCGCCCGACCAACAGGCTGGCGATGCCGTAGCGCTGAAAGTAGGTCTCGGCGCCGCCGATCCACTCCGGGTGATTGCGCAGGCCGGGCAATTGACGAATCCTCTGATGGAAGCGCCGGCCGAGGAAGTACGACACCAGGTCGCCCAGTATCCCGCCCAGAAAACCCAGCAGCAGCGCTTCGCTCAACGGCAGCACGCCGCTGCCGGCCAGTGCAGCGATCGCGAACAGCACA
Organism: Pseudomonas sp. HP_01; assembly: GCF_055284355.1. Classification (NCBI taxonomy): domain Bacteria; kingdom Pseudomonadati; phylum Pseudomonadota; class Gammaproteobacteria; order Pseudomonadales; family Pseudomonadaceae; genus Pseudomonas; species Pseudomonas sp. HP_01. The sequence goes on from NZ_JBTOPV010000038.1 coordinate 9,541, forward strand.
ACCGTGCCGGGTACGACAATGCCGGCGATGGCCAGGCACTCGATGAACGCGACGATAAAAATCGCCGCGCCGAGCCAGGAAGGGTTGGCGCTTAGCCAGGAAGTGATGCTGTCGAGCCACGCGCCCATGGGTTCAGTTTCCTTGCTCGATGAAAATATAGTCGCGGCCTTCGACTTGCCCGCGTCTGAGAGGGTTCCGTGTGCAGAAGCGGGCATAGCTGGCATCAACAAACCGGTACATCAGGTGCTCGTCGCGACCGGTGGGGATACCCAGGCGCGTCGTTTGAATAATTCGCGGCGGGCGCTGACCCACGTCCTCGACGAAGAGTTGCTCTTCATCGAAGCGCCTGGCGTCCCACATCGGCACTTTCAGGCCCAGCGCTTTGCACAGCAACGTCTGCCCGGCACACAGCCGCTCTGGCGTGCGTACGTTTCCGCTGGCGTCGGGATTGTTCAGCAGCATGCGGGCTAGGGCGTTCTCACCGGACACCGCGTCGATCCAGGGGTAAGCGGATTTAATCAACACGGCATTGCCCGGACCTTCCGCACTGAAGTTAAGCGAATCACCGCCACGGGCGTAATACATATAAATGTGCCCGCCTTCCAGAAACAAAGCCTTACGTTTTTCCGTGTAGCCGAGGGACGCATGACTGCCTTTCTCGGCGACGTAATACGCCTCCGTCTCAATAATCCGAGCCGACAACCACAACCCGTCGACCTTGTGACGAATGACCTTGCCGAGCAACTCCCGGGCAAGCGTCTGCGCGTCGCGATGAAAAAAACTGTCCGGCAGGGCGCGTGGTGATTGGGCGGGCATAAACAAAGGCAGTCAGAGAATGGACCGCGATCATATCAACATCGGCCTTAATTGGAGCTGAATGGGTGAGGGTGGGCGCGAAGCCGGGGACAGATTAATTTACGGTGAAGCGTTGTAAATAAATCAGTCCCCTACCAATGTCAGCGCTCACACGGACGCCTTCCCGGCTAAATCCGGTCCCACTAAAAAGCAACGCGTCCCGCCAGTAAGACCGGCGCCGCTCCCCGTAGGACCGGCTTCAGCCGGGAAGCTCTTGATCTGCCTAAACGCGCTTTTGATCTTGATCTCCGTACACAAAGCGTCCACACACCGCCAAACGCGACTTGGGTGCAGGCTGAACGCAGGTCTCGCGCAGTGGGCCGAGCCGCATGGATGCGGCGAGAGCGCCGTCAGGACATGGATGTCCGTTCGGCGCGGGCCCACGGAGCGAGACCGGAGTGAAGGAACCCCGAGGCACGAGGGGCCAAACCAGGAGCAAAGCGTTTTTGGTTACTTTTGGCTGGGCCGGCAATCCGGGCGCTCTTGCCAAAAGTGACCCGCCGTAAGGGCGGAACCATAATTCGTGACGCTGGAGATAACGGATATACCCTCGGTTGCACTACCGCCGCTCCGCCTTGAGAACAACAAAACGGCCTTATTCCGACCATCCGCCTGTCGCCGCTGTCGTTCAGCACGCCCGACAGCTATAATCCGCCGCTTTCCCATTTGCCAAGACCCCCGAGACCAATGACTGAGTCCGTTCTTGACTACATGACCCGCCTGGGTCGCGCCGCCCGCGAAGCCTCCCGCGTGATCGGTCGTGCCAGCACCGCACAGAAGAACCGCGCCCTCGCAGCCACCGCTGCCGCGCTGGACGCTTCCCGTGCCGAACTGACCGCCGCCAACGAACAAGACCTCGCTGCCGGCCGCGCCAATGGACTCGAACCCGCTCTGCTCGAACGCCTCTCCCTGACCCCGGCCCGCATCGACAGCATGATCGCCGGCCTGCGCCAGGTCGCCAGCCTGCCAGACCCCATCGGCACCCTGCGCGACATGAACTTCCAGCCGTCCGGCATCCAGGTCGGCAAAATGCGCGTGCCACTGGGCGTCGTCGGCATCATCTACGAATCGCGCCCCAACGTAACCATCGACGCCGCCAGCCTCTGCCTCAAGTCCGGTAACGCCACCATCCTGCGTGGTGGCTCCGAAGCCATACACTCCAACCGCGCCATCGCCGCCTGCATCCAGCGCGGCCTCGATGACGCAGGTTTGCCGGCCGCCGTCGTACAAGTCGTCGAAACCACCGACCGTGCCGCCGTTGGCGCGCTGATCACCATGCCGGAGTACGTGGACGTCATCGTCCCGCGTGGAGGCAAAGGTTTGATCGAACGCGTCAGCCGCGACGCCAAAGTCCCGGTCATCAAACACCTGGACGGCATCTGCCACGTCTACGTCAGCGCCCATGCCGACCTGGTCGCGGCTCAGCACATCAGCTTCAACGCCAAGACCTACCGGTATGGCATCTGCGGCGCGATGGAAACCTTGCTGGTCGATCAAACCGTCGCCGCAGAGTTTCTGCCGCCAATGGCCGACCGGTTCCGTGAAAAAGGCGTCGAACTGCGCGGCTGCGAGCGCACCCGCGACCTGATCGACGTCTTGCCCGCGACCGAAGAAGACTGGCACACCGAGTACCTTGCGCCGATTCTGTCGATCCGCATCGTGACCGGTCTGGATCAGGCCATCGAACACATCAATCACTACGGCTCGCATCACAGCGATGCCATCATCTCCGACTCGCAAGCCCAGACTCGCCGCTTCATGGCTGAAGTCGACTCGAGCTCGGTGATGGTCAACGCGCCCACCTGTTTTGCCGATGGGTTCGAATACGGCCTGGGTGCGGAAATCGGCATTTCGACCGACAAGATTCACGCGCGTGGTCCCGTGGGGCTCGAAGGCCTGACCTGCGAGAAATACATCGTCGTCGGCGATGGCACACAATTGCGCGGGCAGGGGCCGGTCTGACTTGGCCGACGTCGGTCAGGCTTCAGTGAGCGGCGCCCAGGCAGTGGCCGATCCGATTGTTGTTCCGCTGAACACTGCACGGGTGCCCCAGCGCATCGGCATACTCGGCGGCACGTTTGACCCGGTGCACATTGGCCACTTGCGTGGCGCACTGGAAGTCGCCGAGCTGCTGAAACTTGATGAGCTGCGTTTGACGCCCAGCGCCCGACCGCCTCATCGCGACACGCCAAGTGTCTCGGCGCAGGACCGCCTGGCGATGGTCCAGTGCGCGGTTGCCGGTGTGCCACCGCTGACGGTGGATGATCGTGAGTTGCTGCGCGACAAGCCGTCGTACACGATCGACACGCTGGAATCGATGCGCGCTGAACTGGCCGCCGATGATCAGCTATTTTTATTGCTGGGTTGGGACGCCTTTTGCGGGCTGCCTTCCTGGCATCGGTGGGAAGAGTTGCTGGAGCACTGCCATATCGTGGTGTTGCAACGCCCGGACGCCGACAGCGAGTCCCCGGATGCGATGCGAAATCTGCTCGCGGGACGTGCCGTCAGTGATCCAAAGGCCCTCAAGGGGCCCGGCGGAAAGATTACGTTCGTCTGGCAGACGCCGCTTTCGGTGTCTGCCACCCAGATCCGTCAACTGCTGGCCAGCGGTAAGTCGGTACGTTTTCTGGTGCCAGACGCGGTACTGGCCTATATCGATACGCACGGGCTTTACCGTGCGTCGAACTGAAGGTGTGTTGCTACGCAGCCAAGTGCGCGAAGAAACGCCCAAACATACGAGTTGAAAGAGTTTTTTATGACTGACAAACGCGCTGTAAATCCAATCATCGAAGTGATCCGGGCTGCCCTGGAAGACGTCAAGGCCCAGGATATCCAGGTGCTGGACGTCCGTGACAAGCAGAGCATCACGGACTACATGGTCATCGCGACCGGTACCTCCAACCGCCAGATCAACGCGATGCTCGACAAGGTCCGCGAAGAAGTCAAAAAGCAGGGCCTCAAGCCGCTGGGGGAAGAAGGCAAGGGCGACAGCGACTGGGTGCTGCTGGACCTGGACATCGCCATTGTCCACATGATGACCGCCTCCGCTCGCCAATTTTACGACCTCGAGCGTCTGTGGGCCGGTGCCGAGCAGAGCCGTTCGGCCAGCGCTGCACACCACAGCCCGGAAAACGCTCACGAGCATTTCGACAAGCTGAACAAAGACCAGGCCTAAGGCTTCGTTGTGCGTCTGCGTCTGATCGCTGTCGGTTCCCGCATGCCCAAGTGGGTGGAAGAGGGTTGGCATGAGTACGCCAAGCGTCTGCCATCCGAACTGGCGCTGGAACTGGTGGAAATTCCGCTCAACACCCGTGGCAAGAACGCCGACGTGGCACGCCTCATCCGTCAGGAAGGCGAGGCCATGCTGGCGAAGGTGCAGCCGGGTGAGCGGATCGTCACGCTTGAAGTGCATGGCAAGCCATGGAGCACCGAGCAACTGGCGGGCGAGCTTGATCGCTGGCGTCTGGATTCGCGCACGGTCAACCTGATGGTCGGCGGCCCGGAAGGGCTGGCGCCGGAAGTCTGTGCCCGGGCCGAGCAGCGTTGGTCGTTGTCGCCGCTGACGTTGCCGCACCCGCTGGTGCGCATTCTCATCGGTGAGCAGATTTATCGTGCCTGGACCGTGCTGTCCGGTCACCCTTATCACAAGTAGCGCTGCTGCCTTCACTGTGAACCTGCCCTAAATGTCTCAGCCGATTCGCCTGAAAGACCACGAAAAGGACGCACGCCTGGTGCGCAGCCGAGTCGTGGTCGGTGCAGTCGCGGTTGTCGTGCTGATCTGCGTGCTGATCGCGCGGCTATATTTCCTGCAGGTCATCCAGTACGAGTACCACTCGACGCTGTCCGAGAACAATCGTGTTCACGTGCAGCCGATCCCGCCGAGTCGCGGGCTGATCTACGACCGTAACGGTGTGGTGATTGCCGACAACCGTCCCAGCTTCAGCCTGAGCATGACCCGTGAACGTTCCGGTGACTGGACGCAAGTGCTGGACACCATCGTTCAGGTGCTTGAACTGACGCCGGATGACCGGATCATCTTCGAAAAACGCATGAAGCAGGGGCGGCGGCCGTTCGAGCCGGTGCCCATTCTGTTTGAGCTGACCGAAGAGCAAATCGCCCGCATCGCCGTCAATCAGTTCCGTTTGCCGGGCGTTGAAGTGGTCGCGCAACTGGTTCGCCACTATCCGCAGGGCGAGCATTTCGCTCATTCGGTGGGTTACATGGGCCGGATCAACGAGAAAGAGCTGAAAAGCCTCGATCCGGTGAATTACAGCGGCACCCATCACATGGGCAAAACCGGCATCGAGCGCTTCTATGAGCCCGAGCTGCACGGTCAGGTCGGTTACGAAGAAGTCGAAACCAATGCCCGGGGCCGCGTCTTGCGCGTGCTGAAAAGAACCGATCCTGTGCCCGGCAAGGACATCGTCCTGAGCCTCGACATCCAGTTGCAGGAAGCCGCCGAAGCCGCGCTGGCAGGGCGTCGTGGTGCGGTGGTGGCGCTGGACCCAAGCACGGGAGAAGTGCTGGCGATGGTTAGCCAGCCGAGCTTCGACCCCAACCTGTTCGTCACTGGCATCAGCTTCAAGGCGTACTCCGAATTGCGCGATTCGGTCGACCGCCCGCTCTTCAACCGCATTCTGCGTGGCCTGTACCCACCGGGTTCGACCATCAAGCCAGCGGTGGCAATTGCCGGTCTCGATACCGGTGTGATCACGGCCAGCACGCGGGTGTTCGACCCCGGCTACTACATGCTGCCGAATTACGACCACAAATACCGCAACTGGAACCGCACCGGCGATGGCTGGGTGGATCTGGACACGGCGATCATGCGCTCCAACGACACCTACTTTTACGATCTGGCCCACAAGGTCGGGATCGATCGGCTGTCGGCGTACCTGAACAAGTTCGGCATCGGCCAGAAAGTCTCGCTGGACATGTTCGAAGAATCCCCCGGCCTGATGCCCTCCCGTGACTGGAAGCGCGTCACCCGGCGGCAGGCGTGGTTCCCGGGCGAAACACTCATTCTGGGGATCGGCCAGGGCTACATGCAGGCCACTCCGCTGCAGTTGGCCCAGGCCACCGCGCTGGTGGCGAACAAAGGCAAATGGAACCGTCCGCACCTGGCCAGGACCGTCGAAGGGCAGAAGCCGGTGGACAAGAACCCGATGCCGGACATCGTCCTGCGTGACCCGTCGGACTGGGCCAAGGTTAACCACGGCATGCAGCAAGTGATGCACGGCGCTCGCGGCACCGCGCGCAAGGCCGCGATCGGTGCCCAGTACCGCATCGCCGGCAAGAGCGGTACGGCCCAGGTCGTGGCCATTCGGCAGGGCGAGAAATACGACCGCTCGAAAGTCCAGGAACGCCACCGCGACCACGCCTTGTTCGTCGGCTTCGCGCCGGCCGACAGCCCGAAGATCGTCGTTGCGGTGATGATCGAAAACGGCGAGTCGGGGTCGGGTGTCGCCGCGCCGGTGGTGCGGCAGGTCATGGACGCCTGGTTGCTTGATCCCCAGGGCCATCTGAAACCCGAATACGCCAGCAATGCACAGCCTCCGGAGAACGCGGCCCGTGAAGAGTAATTTCGACCGCATCCTGTCCAGCGAAGATGTGATGCGCCGTCGCGCCACGTTTCTGCAGAAGATCCACGTCGATGGCCCGCTGCTGATCCTGCTGCTGACGTTGGCGGCGGGCAGTCTGTTCGTGCTGTATTCGGCCAGCGGCAAGAGCTGGGACCTGCTGATCAAGCAAGCGACCTCCTTCGGCATCGGCCTGGTGTCGATGTTCGTCATCGCGCAACTCGAGCCCCGATTCATGGCCCGCTGGGTGCCCGCCGCCTACGTGATCGGCGTGTTGCTGCTGGTGGCGGTCGACGTCATGGGCCACAACGCCATGGGCGCGACGCGCTGGATCAACATTCCCGGGGTCATCCGTTTTCAGCCCTCTGAGTTCATGAAGATCATCATGCCGGCGACCATCGCCTGGTACCTGTCCAAGCGCACGCTGCCGCCGCACCTCAAGCACGTCGCGGTGAGTCTCGGCCTGATCGGCCTGCCGTTCATTCTGATCGTGCGTCAGCCCGACCTCGGCACCTCGCTGCTGATTCTGGCCTCCGGCACCTTCGTGCTGTTCATGGCCGGCCTGCGCTGGCGCTGGATCATCAGCGTGGTGGCGGCAGCGGTCCCGGTCGCAGTCGGCATGTGGTTCTTCTTCATGCACGACTACCAGAAGCAGCGGATCCTGACCTTCCTCGACCCGGAGAGCGATCCCCTCGGCACCGGCTGGAACATCATTCAGTCCAAGGCGGCGATCGGTTCGGGCGGCGTGTTCGGCAAAGGCTGGCTGATGGGCACCCAGTCGCACCTGGACTTCCTCCCTGAAAGCCACACCGACTTCATCATTGCGGTACTGGGCGAAGAATTCGGTCTGGTGGGGATTTGCGCCCTGCTGCTCATCTACCTGTTGCTGATCGGCCGCGGGCTGGTGATCACCGCCCAGGCGCAGACCCTCTACGGCAAGCTGCTCGCGGGCAGCCTGACCATGACCTTTTTTGTTTACGTTTTCGTCAATATCGGTATGGTCAGCGGTCTGCTGCCGGTTGTAGGCGTGCCGTTGCCCTTCATTAGCTACGGCGGAACTTCGCTGGTGACGCTGCTGTCAGCGTTTGGTGTTTTGATGTCGGTCCATACACATCGCAAGTGGATCGCTCAGGTTTGATTAAGGTGAAGAACTCAATGCAAGTAGTGCGTGGCTGGGCTGCTCGATATGCGCCGCTGGTCGGTCTGATGGGCATCTTCGGCTCAGTGCAGGAATCACTTGCCGGTGACTATGACGGCTCTCCTCAAGTCGCCCAGTTCGTCAGCGAAATGACCCGCGATTATGGTTTTGCGGGCGAGCAACTGATCGATGTGTTCCGCGATGTGCAGCGCAAGCAGGCGATCCTCGATGCCATTTCCAGGCCCGCCGAACGCGTCAAACCGTGGAAAGACTATCGCCCGATGTTCCTCACCGACGCGCGCGTTGCCCGGGGCGTCGACTTCTGGCGGCAGCACGAGGCCTCCCTGGCGCGCGCCGAGAAAGAGTATGGCGTGCCGGCTCAGGTGATCGTTTCGATTATCGGCGTCGAGACGTTTTTCGGTCGCAACACCGGCAATTACCGGGTGATGGACGCATTGTCGACGCTTGCGTTCGACTATCCCCAGCGCGCCGACTTCTTCCGCAAGGAGCTGCGCGAGTTCTTGCTGCTATCCCGCGAACAGCAGGTCGATCCGCTGACGCTCAAGGGCTCGTACGCCGGCGCAATGGGTTTGCCTCAGTTCATGCCGAGCAGTTTTCGCGCTTATGCAGTGGATTTCGATGGCGATGGCCACATCAATATCTGGAACGACCCGGACGACGCGATTGGCAGTGTTGCCAGCTACTTCAAGCGTCACGGCTGGGTGGCCGGCGAGCCGGTTGTCAGTCGCGCGGACGTGCGCGGTGACCGCGTCGACGAAGGCTTGAGCCCCGGCATTGATCCGGTGAAGAACGTTGGGGAGTTGCGAGCGTTGGGCTGGGCGAGTCATGATGCGCTGCGCGACGACATGCCTGTCACCGCGTTTCGCCTCGATGGCGACAAAGGCCATGAGTACTGGATGGGTCTGAAGAATTTTTACGCAATCACGCGATACAACCGCAGCGTGATGTACGCCATGGCCGTGCATCAGCTGTCCGAAATGCTTGTTCAAGCCCGGGACATCAAGTAATGCGGTCAATGCCGATGCAACAACCATTGAAACTGATGGCCTTCACGGCGCTGACTTTGCTGATCGTCAGCTGCTCAACCAGCCGCCCGACGACAACGACGCAGCGCCAGCAGGGCAACGTCATCCGTTCGCAGCCGGGGCTGGACATCAACAGGGCGCACAAAGACGGCGCGCCCTGGTGGGACGTTGATGTTTCGCGCATCCCCGACGCCATTCCGACCCTGCATACCGGCCCGTACAAGGCCAACCCGTATACGGTGCTGGGCAAGACGTATTTCCCGCTCAGCGATTCCAGGACCTATTCCCAGACGGGAACGGCGTCGTGGTACGGCACCAAATTCCACGGCCAGAACACCGCCAACGGCGAAGTCTATGACCTGTATGGCATGAGCGCGGCGCACAAGACCCTGCCGCTGCCCAGCTATGTTCGCGTGACCAACCTGGACAACAACCGCACGGTGATCCTGCGGGTCAACGATCGCGGTCCGTTCTATTCCGACCGCATCATCGACTTGTCCTACGCGGCTGCGAAGAAGCTTGGCTATGCAGAGAACGGCACTGCGCGGGTAAAAGTCGAAGGCATCGACCCTTCGCAGTACTGGGCGCAGCGCGGCAAACCGGCACCACTGATGCTTGATCAGCCGCAGGTGGCGAGCAGCAATCCACCGCCTCAGCAGCCAGCGGCGCCGGTGATTACCGCGTCAGCCGGCACGATCGAGCAATGGACGCCGCCGCCGCAGCAACATGCCGCTCCGGTCACGCCCGTGCCAATCGACGCAAAAAAAAACGCTTCCGGACAAGCGTCTGGGCTGTTTCTCCAAGTGGGAGCCTTCGCCAACCCGGACGCTGCGGAACTCCTGAGGTCGAAATTGAGCGGGATGGTCCGCGCGCCGGTGTTCGTGAGTTCGATCGCACGCAATCAACAGACGCTCTATCGCGTGCGGATGGGACCGGTCGACACGCCGGGTGAAGCCCAGCAACTGCAGAACAGCGTAAGGTCGGCCAATCTCGGCTCGCCAAGCGTGGTCACGTCGGACCAGTAACGCTTCCATAGGCTTTATCAGCGATACCCGCCCCGGTAACGGAGGCGGTTTTCGCGGCCTGACCGACGACCTGCCAGCCGGGTTTGTCGTTGTCAGCAGCTTTTCACGGCACGTTCTGTAGAATGTGAGCCCGTTTGCCGGGGTAGCCCGGCACCCGCTTTGCCCGCAAGGGCATGTTTGCCCATTAGCATTTTCGAGAGACGGATGAACATCACCAGCTTTGCAAAACGCCTTTGCCTGCTAATCCCGCTATTCACCGCGCCTGCCGTGTTTGCGGCAGAACAGATGACGCCATCGCCACCGCAACTGGCTGCCAAGGCTTATGTGCTGATGGACGCCAACAGTGGCAACGTTCTGGTCGAAAACAATGGCGACCAGCGCCTGCCGCCGGCCAGTCTGACCAAGCTGATGACCGCCTACATCGCCACGCTGGAAATCCGTCGTGGCCAGATCGGCGAAAACGACCCTGTGACCGTCAGCGAAAACGCCTGGCGCACCGGCGGTTCGCGGATGTTCATCAAGGTGGGCAGCCAGGTCACCGTCAGCGACCTGCTGCACGGCATCATCATTCAGTCGGGTAACGACGCCAGCGTTGCGCTTTCCGAGCACATCGCCGGCAGCGAAGACGCCTTCGCCGACCTGATGAACAAGACCGCTGCCGATCTGGGCATGGTCAACAGCCACTTCATGAACCCGACCGGCCTGCCGAACCCTGATCACTACGCCACGGCCCATGACATGGCCCTGCTGGCGCGCGCGATCATCCATGAAGACCCGGCGCACTACGCGATCTACTCGCAGAAAGAGTTCTTCTGGAACGGCATCAAACAGCCAAACCGCAACCTGCTGCTGTGGCGTGACAAGACCGTCGACGGTCTGAAAACCGGTCACACCGAAGAAGCCGGCTACTGCATGGTGTCCTCGGCCGTTCGTGATGGCATGCGTCTGATTGCTGTGGTCTTCGGTACCAACAGCGAGCAAGCTCGTGCTGCCGAAACTCAGAAGCTGCTGACCTACGGTTTCCGCTTCTTCGAAACCCAGACCTTCTATCAGAAGGGCACCGAGCTGGCTCAGGCCCCGGTCTGGAAAGGCACAGAGCGTCTGGTCAAAGCCGGTCTGGCTGACGATCTGACCATGACCATGCCAAAAGGCGAGCTGAAGAAGCTGGCTGCCAGCATGACCATGAATCCACAGCTGGTTGCGCCGATCGCCAAAGGCGACGTCATCGGCAAGGTTGAAGTCAAACTGGACGACAAGGTCGTGCACAGCGCCAACCTGATCGCTCTGGACGCCGTCGACGAGGGTGGTATCTTCCGCCGCCTGTGGGATAGCATCCGCTTGTTCTTCTACGGTCTGTTCAACTGATCAACGATTGATCAAAAGCTGACCGTTGCTCCGTACGCCCCCGTCGCTGACCGCGCCGGGGGCCTGTCCGTTTTCCGGCTTACGAGGCCGTTACTGCCATGACAGATACCGAAGTAAAAGCACCAAAAATCGAATTTCCCTGCGCCGACTATCCCATCAAGATCATCGGCGACACGGGTGTGGGCTTCAAAGACAGAGTCATCGAGATTCTCGAGAAGCACGCCACCGTCGACATGAAGACTCTGGCCGAGCGCCAGAGCAGCAACGGCAAGTACACCACCGTTCAGCTGCACATCATCGCCACCGGTCAAGACCAGCTTTACGACATCAACAGCGAATTGCGGGCCACCGGCTTCGTGCACATGGTGCTGTGATGGGTGCGGTTCTGGGCTTTCGTGAACTCGGTCTGACCGACTACGAGCCCACCTGGCAAGCCATGAAACGCTTCACCGACGGTCGCGACCGCGACACCGCCGACGAGGTCTGGCTTGTGCAGCATCCGCCCGTGTTCACCCAGGGTCAGTCCGGCAAACCCGAGCATTTGTTGCTGCCGGGGGATATCCCGGTGGTACAGGTCGATCGCGGCGGCCAAGTGACTTATCATGGCCCCGGCCAACTGGTCGCTTATTTGCTGCTGGACGTGCGCCGTCTGGGCTTTGGCGTCCGCGAGCTGGTCACCCGGATCGAGCACAGCCTGATCGATCTGCTGGCCGGTTACGGTGTAAGCGCGGCAGCCAAGGCTGACGCACCGGGTGTTTACGTCGACGGCGCCAAGATCGCCTCACTGGGGCTGCGCATCCGCAACGGCTGTTCGTTTCACGGCCTTGCGTTGAACGTCGATATGGATCTGGACCCTTTTAAACGGATTAATCCCTGCGGGTATGCGGGGCTGGCGATGACCCAGCTGCGCGAACAGGCAGGTCCGATTGAATTTGCCGAGGTTAGTGCCCGGCTGCGTGCGCAGCTCGTCAACCACCTCGACTACGCTGAGCAGACGACCCTAACGGGCGGAATGGATTGATATGACTACTGCGTATGAGGCAGCTGACACTGTCTTGAATACAGAGAATGCCGTACAGACCCTGATCCCGACAGTAAGCGTGGCCACGCCTGAGCGTGTGGCTCGTCCGAAAGTGGAAGCCGGCGTGAAGCTGCGCGGCGCGGAAAAAGTCGCGCGCATCCCGGTGAAGATCATTCCGACGGTCGATCTGCCGAAGAAGCCAGACTGGATTCGCGTGCGCATCCCGGTCTCGCCGGAAGTCGACCGCATCAAAGCGCTGCTGCGCAAGCACAAGCTGCACAGTGTGTGCGAAGAGGCGTCTTGCCCGAACCTGGGCGAGTGCTTCTCCGGTGGCACCGCGACCTTCATGATCATGGGCGACATCTGCACCCGTCGCTGCCCGTTCTGCGACGTCGGTCATGGCCGTCCGAAAGCGCTGGACACCGATGAGCCGAAGAACCTCGCCGTTGCCATCGCTGACCTGAAACTCAAGTATGTCGTGATCACCTCCGTTGACCGCGACGACCTGCGCGACGGCGGTGCTCAGCACTTTGCCGACTGCATCCGCGAGATCCGCCTGCTGTCGCCAAATGTGCAGCTGGAGACCCTAGTCCCGGATTACCGTGGCCGCATGGACATCGCGCTGGAAATCACCGCCGCGACGCCGCCAGACGTCTTCAACCACAATCTGGAAACCGTGCCGCGCCTGTACAAGGCTGCGCGTCCGGGTTCGGATTACCAGTGGTCGCTGACCTTGCTCAAGCGTTTCAAGGAGATGGTCCCCCACGTGCCGACCAAATCCGGGCTGATGCTGGGCCTGGGCGAAACGGATGAAGAAGTCATCGAAGTCATGCAGCGCATGCGCGAGCACAACATCGACATGCTGACCCTGGGTCAGTACCTGCAACCGTCCCGTAACCACCTGCCGGTTCAGCGCTTCGTGCACCCGGACGTCTTCGACTGGTTCGCCGAAGAAGGCTACAAGATGGGCTTCAAGAACGTCGCCTCAGGCCCGCTGGTTCGCTCGTCGTATCACGCAGACGAACAAGCCAAGCTGGTCAAGTCGCTGCTCACGGCGGGTTGATCACAACGCTGTAGATGCGCAAAGCAAAACGGGCCGGATAGAAATATCCGGCCCGTTTTTTTGCGTGACGTTCACGGCGGTATGGCCAAGGCGCATAGCCATAACCGCACACGCATTCCAAGGAGCCGGCGTGCCGGCGAACCCGGTTGCCCCGACGAACTTATGTCGCCTGACCTACCGCGTTCGCCACCGTCGTAACCTCCGGCAGCTCATACAGGTGGTGCGCTCGCCTGCGGATGCTGGCTGAACAGTTACGGCTTGCGCAGTTGCTCCAGCAATTCCTGGGTGGGATACCCGTCCGCCGGCCAGCCAAAGGATTGCTGTGCGCTGCGAATCGCCTTACGCGTGTTGGCGCCGATGATCCCGTCCGGCGCCCCTGCGTCGTACTGTCGGGCCGAAAGCAGCGTCTGCAACTCGATACGCTCGGTGCGGCTCAGCGGACGATCGCCACGTGGCCAGCTGCCCTGCACATAACCGCCGCCATTGAATCGCTCGGACAGCAAGCCGATCGCCATCGCATAGGACGACGAGTTGTTGTACTTCAGAATGGCGCGGAAGTTATCCATCACCAGAAACGCCGGGCCTTTGTAGCCAGCGGGCAGCAGCAAAGCCGCCTGTTGTTGCATCAGGTTGGCTGGCAGCGCAGAACCGTTCGGCAGCTTCAGCCCCAGCTGTTGCCATTCACCGATGGATTTGCGGGTTGAGGCGTCCGCCAGCGCGTAATCGAAACCCTGAGCCAGTTGCACTTCGAAGCCCCAGGGCTGGCCTTTCTGCCAGCCGGAGCTTTGCAGGTAATGGGCGGTGGAGGCGAGGGCATCGGTGGGGGAGTTCCAGATATCACGGCGACCGTCGCCGTCAAAATCCACCGCATGGGTGTTGTAGGTCGTCGGTATGAATTGGGTCTGGCCCATGGCGCCGGCCCACGAGCCCAACATGCTCGGCGCATCGATATCGCCGTGCTGAATGATCTGCAGGGCGGCGATCAACTGATCCTGGGCGAACTGTGGTCGGCGTCCCTCGTAGGCCAGCGTCGCCAGCGAGCGAATCACCGATTGAGTCCCCTGGAACTGGCCGAAGCTGCTTTCCATCCCCCATACGGCGACCAGTGCCTGGCGATCGACGCCATAACGCTGCTCGATGGCGCTCAGCGCGTCGGCGTACTGGTTGAGCAGAGCCTGCCCCTTGCGCACGCGTACCGCCGACATGGCGCCGTCCAGGTATTCCCAAACCGGGCGGCTGAATTCCGGCTGGCTGCGATCGGCCTTGACCACGCTCATGTCCGGCGTGACGCCGGCAAATGCGTTATCGAACACCTCCGGGCGCACACCTGCGTTCAACGCCAGAGCCCGAAACTGGCTCTGCCACTCGCTGAAACTCATTGCAGGCTGGATTTCAAAGTTGCCGTCGTCAGGCTGCGCAACAGCGCCTGAAGGCGTTGGCAAACTCTTGACGACTTGCGCCGCGGGTGTGGCCTGGAGCGGAGTGGCAACGGCAGCGGTAGGCTGCTCGGCACAGGCAACCAGCGCGAAGAGGCTGGAGGCGGCGATCAACTGGCGAAGGTGCCAGTGACGGGGAAAGCTTGGGGGCATTCTGGGGTCCACAGGGCTAAACCGGAAGGTGCAGACCTTAACATGCGATGCGGTAGGAAGGATGCTCGGAAGCATCAGCATTTGCTACGGGGAATTAGAAGGCGGTCGGTTATCGCCAGACGTTCTGCGCAGCTGTCATTTGTGCCAGTTGCGGGACAGGGGGGTTAGCAACACATTAACTAAACGGCAAACGATCTTCATGGAAGAGGTGTTCAATATGAAAAAGCTACTGACGTTGCTGGCGTTAAGTTGCATCACTGCTTGCTCGTCGACCGGTGGCAGGGCGCCTGAGCAGGCGATCGTCGCCAAGACAGCCACAGTAGAAAGCGCTGTGCACAGCGTGTCTGCCGAAAGCGGCTATGACGTGGCGGCCCGTTTGAAAGCGCGATACGGCGATACCCGTGATGATTGCGGGGCCGCCTCAAAGCCTGCGTTTCTGTGCAGCGGTTTGCTTGTTCGCGGTGGAGAGCCTTCTACCCAGTACGATATTTGGAACCCTAGCCCGACCTCTGAAAAAAACGGCGGTGTCTCTTTTTCCTTCTTGCGGTCCGATTATAAGATGAAGCGGCTGGCCTACACGTATGAGAGCGGGTTCATCTTTTATCCAGTACTCAGCACGCCGCAGGGCAAAGAACTTATCGAGATTTTGTGTTTCTTCCCTGTCGATGGATCCTCCAATGCTCGAATTAACGGCGGCTGTGACGAGCACCCAAACTACCCAGTAATCAGCAAAAGCTGCGAGCAACAGAATCCTGTGATCGACACTGCAGCTAAGTGGGTGGGAAAGTATCGCGCGGACGCCGCTGCGGGTAGAAGCAAATACGAGGCGATGTGCTCATTTAATGTCAGTGATTCGGCAAACAGTGCCGCTTCGGGCCGATTCTTGGAAGGCATGCGCGGCGGGCGTCTAATTTCCCCTGAGGCGTTCGACAAACCGAACGATGTAAAGCTGAAAACCTGGCCCCAAAACATCCCTGATAGGCTACCGATAGAGGCTTTCTTTTATACCCAGCCGGCGGGGCTTGCGGGCGCTCAGTTATACCAGCGGCGCTTCCGTCAACTGACCGGAACCACCATCCCTATTATTTATATTCCACTGCCTCAGACGCTGGATCAGTCTGCTTCGTTTAGCTACATACCCGCGGATCAAACTCAATGAATGCCCCAGCATAGGGGAGGGGGGCCGAATAATTGCAGGTGGAAAGTTTCAAGCCGCCATAACGGAAGAAGCCTCCCAGCTTTTAGACTGGAAGGCTTCGCGGCGGTAGCTGCCTTTGCCCTTAACGGGTTGTTCCTGACGGCTGCGGAACAGGGGCTGGGCGATGATGGATTTGGCCTTGTTCGGCCGCTTTTTGGCTTTGCTCATGGCGTTCTCGCTCAAGTGGTGGGGTGTAGCAGCGGGGAATATTCTGCCAGTTCGGCGCCGCTGTCCAATTAACCTGAGCTATCGAAACGTTACAGATTATTCCGCCGGCAATGCCAGCCGTTGTCCCGCCATCAGCAGCGTCAGACGACTCAGACTGCTCCAGACCGAGCCTTGGGCCTGGCCTTTGATCTGCGCGTCGATGTGTTGGGCGTCCATCAACAGCTGGCCCCAGCGTCGCGCGGAGTGGCGTTGCAGGGCTTTGCTCATCAGCGGTTTGCGCTTGTCCCAGATGGGCGGGCGCGCCTGGCTGAAGGCTTTATCCAGCGGAATGCCCTGGCTGAACTGCAATGCCAGATTGGCCAGCACACGCAGCTCGCGGGAAAGCGCCCATAGAATGACCGGAGGCTCAACGCCTTCCCCGCGCAGCCCTTCGAGCATTCGCAGCGCGTGGGCCGCTTCGCCATTGAGGATGGCGTCAGTCAGACCGAAAACATCGAAGCGCGCGCTGTCAGCCACGGCCGCCTGCACGGTCTCGACGGTGATCTGGCCCTCGTCGGCCATGAGCTTCAGCTTTTCGATTTCCTGAGCGGCCGCCAGCAGATTGCCTTCCACCCGCGCGGCGATCAGCTCGATGGCATCTGGCGTTGCTGCGAGGCCGGCCTGTGAAAGGCGCTGACGAATCCATTGCGGCAGCTGGCTGGCGTCCACCGGCCAGATCTGCACGAACTGGGTCTGCGGGCCCTCGACCAGCGCCTTGCCCCATTTGGTCTTCTGTGCCGAGCCGTCGAGCTTGGGCAGGCTGATCAACAGCAGCGTGTCTTCAGCAGGACGGCCGCAGTATTCCAGCAGCGCGGCGGCGCCTTTGTCGCCGGGTTTGCCGGACGGCAGGCGCAACTCCAGCAGCCTGCGCTCGGCAAACAGCGACATGCTCGCGCCCGCCATAAGCAGGGTGCCCCAGTCGAAGCTCGAATCGGCGCTGAACACCTGGCGTTCGTCATAGCCTTGCTGGCGCGCAGCCGCGCGGATGGCGTCGCACGCCTCCTGACACTGCAGCGGGTCATCGCCGCTGACGATGTAGACGGGCGCAAGGGTGCCTTGCAGGTGTTTGGAAAGCTGGGCGGGGGCGAGTTTCATGGGTCAGAAAAGATCAGGGCCGGCGAACCGGCCCCGATGCCGTCACTTGGACGGGATTTCGATAGGCGACTGCTGTGGCGTCTCGTCGCGAATGCGCTGAGCCGCGGCTTCGGCATCCGCCTGGGCGCGGGCAGCGGCGTCGGCTTTGGCCTGCATCTCGTCAAGGCGCTGAGGTGTCAGCTGCTGCAGACGTGCCAGCACTTTCTGCACGAGGTCAGTGCGCATTTCCTTGCGGATCTGATCGGCTTCCTGGTCAGAGCCGATCAGGTTGTTGCCGTCATGTACGAAGATCTTCTGCGACTGCACGGAGTCGTCGAGCAGCAGAACGTCTTTACTGCCGTGGATTTCGTACTTGAGCACGGTTGTCAGCTCGTATTCGGCGGAGCGGCCGGAACCTGCGTAGCTGGCGGTGCGTTGAGTCTCGTCTTCACGGGCGATGAACAGCTTGTACTGCGCACCGGTGTAGACGTGCACGCCGCTGTTGGTCAGGGTCTGACGCAGCTGGGTGACAACGTCGCCGTAGGCGTCGCGCGCGCTCACGTCCAGTTCCTTGATCGACAGGGCGTTGGTGCCAGTGCCGCGCAGCTGGAAACCGCAGGCGCTCAGCAGAACCGCGAGTCCCATTACCAGCAGATTGCGTTTGATCATCTTGTTGCTCCCTTGAATCCGTTAGAACCCGGCATCCCGGGTTCTTGAAATTTATGCGGCGCCTGCCTGCAGGCGCCCGATGATTGCGTTAGCTGGCGACGATATTAACCAGTTTGCCCGGCACTACGATGACCTTGCGGATCGTCAGACCGTCGATGAAACGCAGGACGTTTTCGTTGATCCGTGCAGCTGCCTCGACTTCCTCGCGGGTGGCGCTGGCGGGCATCTCGATGTGGCCACGCAGTTTGCCGTTGACCTGAATCACCAGCTGCAATGTGTCCTGCACCAGTGCCGAGTCATCGACCACAGGCCAGCCGGCGTCGATGATCGGGCCGGAGTGGCCGAGTGCAGCCCACAGTTCGTGGCTGATGTGCGGGGTGATCGGGGCCAGCAGCAGCGCGACCGTCTCCAGACCTTCCTGCAACAGCGCGCGGTCCTGGGCAGAAACCTGCGGTGCTTTTTCCAGCACGTTCATCAGCGTCATCACTTGTGCGATGGCGGTGTTGAATTTGTGATGCTGCCCGACGTCCTGACCGGCCTGCTTGATAGCCAGGTGAATCGAGCGGCGAATGGCCTTCTGGTCGTCGTTCAGCGCGGTTTTGTCCAGAGCGCTTGCAGCGCCCGCCGTCACGTGGGCCTGAGCCAGGCGCCAGACGCGCTTGAGGAAGCGGTGCGAGCCTTCGACGCCGGAGTCAGACCATTCCAGGCTCATGTCAGGCGGCGAGGCGAACATCATGAACAGGCGGCAGGTATCTGCGCCGTACTGGTCGATCATCGACTGAGGGTCGACGCCGTTGTTCTTCGATTTCGCCATCTTTTCGATGCCGCCGATTTCAACCGGCTGGCCATCGGCAATCAGTTTGGCGCCGATGATCTTGGCTTTGCTGTCCCGCTCGAACTCGACGTCCGCCGGGTTGAACCAGGTTTTGCTGCCGTTGGCTTCCAGACGATAGAACGTCTCGGCCACGACCATGCCTTGGGTCAACAGGTTCTTGAACGGCTCGTTGGAGCTCACCAGGCCTTCGTCGCGCATCAGCTTGTGGAAGAAGCGCGCGTACAGCAGGTGCAGGATCGCGTGTTCGATACCGCCGATGTACTGATCAACCGGCAGCCAGTGGTTCGCGGCCTTCGGGTCGACCATGCCGCCTTCGTAGTGAGGCGAGGCATAGCGGGCGAAATACCACGAGGACTCGACGAAGGTGTCCATGGTGTCGGTTTCGCGCTTGGCCGGTGCGCCGCAGGTCGGGCAGCTGCATTCGTAGAACTCGGGCATGCGCGCCAGCGGTGAGCCCGCGCCGTCCGGTACCACATCTTCAGGCAGCTTGACCGGCAGTTGATCTTCCGGGACAGGCACGTCGCCGCACGTGTCGCAGTGGATGATCGGGATCGGGCAGCCCCAGTAGCGCTGGCGGCTGATGCCCCAGTCGCGCAGACGGAACTGGGTGCGTGAGTTGCCCAGTTCTTTCTTGAGCAGCGCGGCTTCCATCGCATCGAAAGCACCCGCGAAATCCAGCCCGTCGAACTCGCCGGAGTTGATTAGCTGGCCGTGCTCGCCGTACGCGTCCTGCCAGGGCGCAGGGGTTTCATCGCCCGCGCTGGTGCGTACAACGGCTTTGATCGGCAGGCTGTACTTGGTGGCGAACTCGAAATCACGTTCGTCGTGTGCAGGAACGGCCATGACCGCGCCGTCGCCGTAATGCATCAGCACGTAGTTGGCGACCCACACCGGCAGTTTCTCGCCGGTCAGCGGGTGCTCGACGAACAGCGAGGTCGGCAGGCCTTTCTTTTCCTGGGTGGCGACGTCGGCTTCGGCCACGCTGCCGCTTTTGCATTCGTTGATGAACGCTTGCAGCTCGGGATTGTTCTGCGCAGCCAGGGTCGCCAGCGGGTGCTCGGCGGCAACGGCCACGTAGGTCGCGCCCATCAGGGTGTCGGGGCGAGTGGTAAAGACTTTCAGGGTGCCGGCTTCGCCGATGGACGCCTGGTCGTACGGGAACTGCACTTCCATGCCACGGGATTTGCCGATCCAGTTGCGCTGCATGGTCTTGACCTGTTCAGGCCAGCCCGGCAACTCGTCGAGGCTCTCCAGCAGCTCATCCGCATAGGCGGTGATTTTGAAGTAGTACATCGGAATTTCGCGCTTTTCGATCACCGCGCCCGAACGCCAGCCGCGCCCGTCGATGACTTGCTCGTTGGCCAGAACGGTCTGGTCGACCGGGTCCCAGTTCACGGTGCCGTTCTTGCGGTAGATCACGCCCTTTTCGAACAGGCGAGTGAACAGCCATTGTTCCCAGCGGTAGTAATCGGGTTTGCAGGTGGTGATTTCGCGGGACCAGTCGATCGCCAGACCCAGGCTCTTGAGCTGGTTCTTCATGTAGGCGATGTTTTCGTAGGTCCACTTGGCGGGGGCGACGTTGTTCTTCATCGCGGCGTTTTCCGCCGGCATGCCGAACGCGTCCCAGCCCATCGGCTGCAGTACGTTTTTGCCTTGCATGCGCTGATAGCGGGCAATCACGTCGCCGATGGTGTAGTTGCGCACGTGACCCATGTGTAGCTTGCCGCTGGGGTAAGGGAACATCGACAGGCAGTAGAAGGTGTCCTTGCCTGGCTGTTCACTGACTTCAAAAGACTTTTGCTCGTCCCAGAAGGTCTGGGCGGCGGCTTCGATTTCGCGGGGCTGGTAGAGTTCGTGCATGGCTACTTTTGGCTGAAATGAGTGACCCTTGACCGCTTCTCGGCGTGACCGGATCAGGAGGCCTTCGCATGCCAGACGAGGCCGTCTGCATTGCGATGCATCCATGCCCGGTTGGGCGGAAGTGGATTTACAGGAAGCGCCGTAGCATACATGAGGCTACCAAGCCGAGGGAAACCCTGATTGCGTGCTCAAGACTCGGCATCTGCGGCATCCGCCGTTGGTCGCGGCATCGCGCCGGTTTTTGCAGTGGCGCTAAGCTCACTGACGGGGGTAAGTGTTTATCTTCAGTGAGGTGAGCGGATGGCAGAGCTGCAGCATGAAGTAGAGCAACCTGATGTGTATGACCGTCTGATCGATCGTCTGGGCCTGGCTCTGGACACAGCAAAAACAGCGGTGCGGCTTCGAAACGAATCCCCTGTCGAGCTTGAACTGCGTGGTTTGAGTCACGCCGAGTTTCAGTTGATCGAGGCCTATCTGGGTAGAACCGAAGTCGTTTTCAAAGAAGATTCTCCGATCGTCACGAGGGGACGTTCCAGCACCTCACGGGAGCCTTCCGAGTCGATGCGAGCGCCGCATCCCCAAGCCAATGTCATCTGGCTCAAGGATCAGCGCCGAGCCAAGGTATCGGCAAAGTTGAGTCGCTACAGTTCCTCCAAACATTTCAAGCGTTAACTTCTGCGGGGGCTGACCCCGGCCAATCGAGCATTGCTGCTTAGCGTCATTGCTTCTAGGCTTCGGGCATCTTTGGAGATGCCCGATGCCCTTTCGTTATTTCATCAAAAACCTGCTGCTGCCTCCGGGCCTTTTCCTGTTGTTACTCGTGCTGGCCTGGTGGTTGAGAAATCGCCGGCCGGTGTTGGCGCGGGTGCTGTTTGTGATCGGCGTTGGCGGCATGACGGCGATGAGTCTGCCGATCGTGGTGGAGTGGTCGGCGAGGGGCATCGAAAGTATCCCGCCGCTGCCGCAAAGCGAGTGGGCGACGTTGGCCCAGCGTGCCGATGCCATCGTAATTCTCGGTTCTGGCCGCGAACGCAATGACCCGAGCTGGGGCACTGATATTCCCACGGGCGTTGCGCTGGAGCGCATGAGGTATGCCGCGCGGTTGTCGAAAGCGTCGGGTCTGCCGATCCTCACAACGGGCGGGCTGCATTACGGCGAGCCACCGAGCGAGGCGGCGATCATGGCTGACTCCCTGCGCGACGATTTTGGTGTGAATGTCCGTTGGCAGGAAGGTGAAAGCCGCACGACCTGGGAGAACGCCAACATGACAGCCGCGATCTTGTTGCCCCAGGGCATCAAGCGCGTGGTCGTGGTGACCCAGGCCTGGCACATGCCGCGTTCGGTCTGGAGTTTCGAGAAGGCCGGGTTCAGCGTCGTTCCGGCACCAGTGGGATTCCTGAGCGTAGACAACGCCCGCCCGTTCGGTGGCTGGACGCCGGAGGCGAGGGCAGTGTGGCAGAACGGGCAATTGATCAATGAAGCGGCGGGGCTGGTGGGGTATCGGTTGTTTTATCGATGACCTGAGCAGCAGGCTTCGGGACCCGCTGTCAACGCGCGTACCCCCTGACACCGCGCGCGCTGTTAGTGGGACCGGCTTTAGCCGGGAAAGCGTCTGGTGTCACACCGCAAATCTGATGGTGTTCATGATGGCCTCTTCCCGGCTGAAGCCGGTCCCACTAATAGACCGCGTGCGTTCAGTCAGGCTGGAGCAACTCAATTGTGAGACTGCATGCATCCAGTCAGACCGGTGCTGCCCAATTGTAGGGTCGTATGCAGCAAGTGGGACTGGCTGCGGTTTTATAGTGGGACCGGCTTTAGCCGGGAAAGCGTCAGGTGTCACACCGCAAATCTGATGGTGTTCATGATGGCCTCTTCCCGGCTGAAGCCGGTCCCACTAATAGTCCGCGTGCATTCAGTCAGGCGGGTGCTGCTCAATGGTGGGACCTGACTAAGTCGGCGGGACTGGCTGCGATTTAATTGTGGGACCGGCTTTAGCCGGGAAAGCGTCAGGTGTCACACCGCATATCTGATGGTGTTCATAAGGGCGTCTTCCCGGCTGAAGCCGGTCCCACTAATGGTCCGCGTGCATCCAGTCAGGCCGATTCGACCCAATTGTGGATCGTGCGCAGTCAGCGCGATCTGCTGCGGTTTAAATTGTGGGACCGGCTTTAGCCGGGAAAGCGTC
>NZ_JBTOPV010000039.1:0-31660 GCF_055284355.1 Pseudomonas sp. HP_01
CGAATGCAACTGGCCTGTGCCATCGACTTCGCCTGAACCACCGCGTTCGCGGGCAAGCGCGCTCCTACAGGGGATCTCGGCAAGGCAGGCAATCTTCGGCGCACGCCGAATCCGTAGCAGCCGGCTTGCTGCGGGCCGCGATAGGACGAACGCGGTGGGTCTGAAACGGAGATGTCGAATGACCCACCGCATCGCGAGCAAGCTCACTCCTACAATGGATCACGGCAAAGCAGGCAATCGTCGGCGTACTCCGAATCCGTAGCCGCTGGCTTGCTGCGGGCCGCGATCGGACGAACGCGGTGCGTCTGAAACGGAGATGTCGAATGACCCACCGCATCGCGAGCAAGCTCACTCCTACAATAGATCACGGCAAAGCACGCAATCTTCCGCGCACACAGAATCTGTAGGAGCGCGCTTGCCCGCGAATGCAATTGGCCTGTGCCATCTATTTCGCCTGAATCATCACGTTCGCGGGCAAGCGCGCTCCTACAGGGGATCTCGGCAAGGCAGGCAATCGTCGGCGTACTCCGAATCCGTAGGAGCCGGCTTGCTGGCGAACCGGGCGTGACAGCTGACGGCGATGTGTGTGGACGGACGCCTTCGCCAGCAAGCCGGCTCCCACAGATCCCGTGCCTGACGCTGAACCTCGCCCAGTCGGATTCCCTGCAGGAGCGCGGCAAGGCAGGCAATCTTCGGCGCACACGAAATACGGAGGCGTAGCGAGCAAAATACGGGGATAAGCGTGAAGAAATTAATTTTCATGAATTGATATTTTTATCCTGCTTCGTGTAATTTAATTTTCATCACGAAATCAGAGATAACAATAATGCCAACCTGTGATCGTCCCGCCGCCGCTTTTCTTTCGCCGTTGATGGCGCTTGCAACACCTACTGCCGAGATCGTTTTCACCGCCTGGCTGCGCACCGGTTAACGCCTTGCGCGGTTGAGTCCTGCCCTTTTTAGCTCGACAGGATCAGCCCCGCCGCCGCCCTGGCCTCCTCATTCTCAGCAAGGAATCCGTTGCATGCCTCCGTCAACCGGCCTGTCTCTGTTGGTCTATGCCGCCGTCGCGATCATCGCCTTGATCGTGCTCATCGCGCGCTTTCGCCTCAACCCGTTTATCGTCATCACTCTGGTGTCCGTCGGCCTCGCGCTGGTCGCCGGCATGCCGGCCAATGCCGTCGTCGCGTCCTATGAGGGCGGCGTCGGCAAAACGCTGGGGCACATTGCACTGGTCGTGGCGCTGGGCACCATGCTCGGCAAAATGATGGCCGAGTCCGGCGGCGCCGAGCAGGTGGCGCGCACCTTGATCGACCGCTTCGGCGAGCGCAACGCGCACTGGGCCATGGTCTGCATCGCCTTTTTGGTGGGGCTGCCGCTGTTCTTCGAAGTGGGCTTCGTGCTGCTGGTGCCGATCGCGTTCACAGTCGCCCGCCGGGTTGGCGTGTCGATCCTGATGGTCGGCCTGCCGATGGTCGCCGGCCTGTCGGTGGTCCACGCCCTGGTGCCGCCGCACCCGGCCGCGATGCTGGCGGTGCAGGCCTATCAGGCGTCAGTCGGCCAGACGCTGTTCTACGCCATCCTCATCGGCATCCCCACCGCGATCATTGCCGGCCCGATCTACGCGCGCTTCATCGTGCCGCACATTCACTTGCCCGATGAAAACCCGCTGGCCAAGCAATTTCTCGACCGTGAACCCCGCGCGCAACTGCCGAGCTTCGGCATTACCATGGCGACCATTCTGCTGCCGGTGGTACTGATGCTGCTGGGTGGCTGGGCCAACCTGATTGCCACCCCGGGCAGCGGCTTCAACAGCTTTCTGCTGTTCATCGGCAACTCGGTGATCGCCCTGCTGCTGGCCACGTTGCTAAGCTTCTGGACCCTGGGCATTGCCCAGGGTTTCTCACGGGATTCAATCCTCAAATTCACCCAGGAATGCCTGGCACCAACGGCCAGTATCACGTTGCTGGTCGGTGCCGGCGGCGGTCTGAACCGGATTCTCGTCGACAGCGGCGTGACCAACGAGATCGTCGGGCTGGCGCAGGACTGGCATCTGTCGCCGCTGCTGATGGGCTGGCTGTTCGCCGCACTGATGCGCGTCGCGACCGGCTCGGCCACGGTGGCGATGACCACTGCTTCCGGCATCGTGGCCCCCGTGGCGCTGGGCCTGGGTTACCCCCATCCAGAGCTGCTGGTGCTGGCGACCGGCGCCGGCTCGGTGATTTTTTCCCACGTCAACGACGGCGGGTTCTGGCTGATCAAGGAGTACTTCAACATGACCGTGGCCCAGACTTTCAAAACGTGGACGGTGCTGGAAACGCTGATTTCGGTGATCGCTTTCGTCCTGACCCTCGGGCTGGCGCAGGTGATCTGAGTGGACATTCTTTACCAGATCCGCGCCCGTCAGGACTCCTTCAGCGCTGGCGAAGGGCGCATCGCCAGACTGGTGCTCAGCGACGTGGCGTTTGCCGCCAGCGCCAGCCTTGACGACCTCGCCGCCCGCGCCGAAGTCAGCAGCGCCACCCTGTCACGCTTCGCACGCACGGTGGGCTGCAAGGACCTGCGCGACCTGCGCCTGCAACTGGCCCAGGCCAGCGCCGTGGGCAACCGCTTCCTCACCCCGGAGCAGGCGCCGGAACAGTCGGCGTTTTTCACCCAGATCGTCGGCGACATTGAATCCACCCTGCGTCAGCACCTGGCCGGTTTCGATGAGTCACGCTTCCAGGCGGCGGTGGCCCTGTTGACGCCGGCGCGGATGATTCACAGCTTCGGCATGGGCGGCGCCTCCAGCCTGTGCAGCGAAGAATTGCAGACCCGCCTGGTGCGCCTCGGCTACCCGATTGCCGCCAGCCGCGACCCGGTGATGATGCGCCTGATTGCCGCGACCCTCGGCCCGGAGCACAGCGTCAGTGTCTGCTCACTGAGCGGGCGCACCCCCGAGCTGCTGGACGTGGTGGATCTGGCCCGCAGCTATGGCGCGAAGATTCTCGCCATCACCCTGCCCGGCTCACCGCTGGCGGAACGGGCGGATGTCGTGCTGCCACTGCAGATCGCCGAAACCAATTTCATCTATAAACCCACGGCCGCGCGCTACGGCATGCTGCTGACCATCGACGTGCTGGCCACCGAACTGGCGCTGACGGCGCCCGACGCCAACCGCGAACGGCTGCGGCGGATCAAGCTCGCGCTGGATGACTACCGCGGCGGCGACGACGGACTGCCCCTTGGAGACTGACCCCATGCTTTACGACCTGATCATTCGCGACGCGCTGGTGATCGACGGCAGCGATACCCCCGGCTACCGCGCCGACGTGGCCCTCGGCGACGGCCACATCCAGCGCATCGGCGACCTCCACGACGTCTCCGCCCGCGAAGAAGTCAACGCCGCCGGCCGCGTGCTGGCGCCGGGTTTCATTGACGTGCACACCCACGACGACACCGTGGTGATTCGCCAGCCGGCGATGCTGCCGAAGATCACCCAGGGCGTGACCACGGTGATCGTCGGCAACTGCGGCATCAGTGCCTCGCCGGTTTCCCTGGCGGGCGATCCGCCGGATCCGATGAACCTGCTGGGCCCCGCCGCTGCATTCGTTTATCCGCGCTTCATCGACTACCGCAACGCGGTGGACGCGGCGCGCCCGGCAGTCAATGTGGCGGCGCTGATCGGCCATACCGCGCTGCGCAGCAATCACATGGACGATCTTTTTCGAACGGCGCGCGCTGATGAAATCAGCGCCATGCGCGGGCAGTTGCGCGACAGCCTGGCCGACGGCGCGCTGGGCCTGTCCACCGGTCTGGCCTATGCCTCGGCGTTCTCGGCTGAAACCGACGAAGTCAAACAGCTGGCCGAGGAGCTCACGGCGTTCGGCGCGGTGTACACGACGCACCTGCGCAGCGAGTTCGAGCCGGTATTGGAGGCCATGGACGAGGCGTTCGCAATTGGACGTCACGCGAAATCGCCGGTGGTGATTTCCCACCTGAAATGCGCGGGCGCGGGCAATTGGGGTCGCAGCCCGCAGTTACTCGCGTCCCTGGAAAACGCCGCGCTGACCCACCCGGTGGGCTGCGATTGCTATCCCTATGCGGCCAGTTCTTCGACGCTGGATTTGAAACAGGTCACCGATGCGTTTCCGATCACCATCACCTGGTCGACGCCGCACCCCGACCAGGGCGGCCGCGAGCTGAAGGACATCGCCGCCGATTGGGGCCTGTCGCTGGAGGACACCGCGCGCAAGCTGCAGCCCGCCGGCGCCGTGTATTACGGCATGGACGAGAACGACGTGCAGCGGATCATGAAACACCCGCTGTCGATGATCGGTTCGGACGGTCTGCCGGAAGACCCGTTTCCGCACCCGCGCCTGTGGGGTGCGTTTCCCCGGGTGCTCGGGCATTTCAGTCGGGATCTGGGGTTGTTTGCGCTGCACACTGCCGTGCACAAGATGACCGGACTGACCGCCACGCGCTTCGGTCTGCACGATCGCGGGTTCGTGCGCGAAGGGTATTGCGCGGATCTGGTGCTGTTCAACGCGGACACCGTGCGCGATGTGGCGGATTTCAAAGAACCCCGGCGCGCGGCCGAGGGCATCGATGCGGTGTGGGTGAACGGGCATTTGAGCTATGCCGAGGGCAAAGCGCAGGGGGAACGGCAAGGGAGGTTCTTGCCGAGAAGCGGGTCGCTGGTGGGTGGGTTTGATTCAGTAGGACCGGCTTTAGCCGGGAAGACGTCAGGCGGCACACCGCAAATCTGAACTGTACACACTGGCCTCTTCCCGGCTGAAGCCGGTCCCACTAAAAGCATGCGGTCTGTAGGACTGGCTTTAGCCGGGAAGGCGTCAGGCGGCACACCGCAAATCTGGGCTGTACACACTGGCCTCTTCCCGGCTGAAGCCGGTCCCACTAAAAGCATGCGGTCTGTAGGACTGGCTTTAGCCGGGAAGGCGTCAGCGGCCATAGCTCAAAATTGATGGCGCACACATTGGCCTCTTCCCGGCTGAAGCCGGTCCTACTAAAAGCATGCGCTGTGTCCGTAGGACTGGGTTTATCCAATCACCACCCCACGGCACTCGCCAAACCCGATGCTCACTTCTCCCTCCTTGCGACAGCGCGCTTTGAGGATCACCTCATCGCCCGCCTCCAGAAAGGTCCGGGTCTCACCGTTGGGCAGCTCGATCGGGTGTTTTCCGCCCTCGGTCATCTCCAGAAGGCTGCCGAGCTGGCCGGGCTGCGGGCCTGACAAGGTGCCGGTGCCGAACAGATCGCCCGCTTGCAGCTTGCAGCCGTTGACGCTGTGGTGGGCCACCATCTGCGCGACGGTCCAGTACATATTCAGCGTATTGCTTAGGGCCAGACGCTGGGGCGCGATGCCCATCTGCTTCATCTGCGCGGTGAGCAGCAGCACTTCCAGCTCGATGTCCAGCGCACCGCCGGCCTGATCCTGCTCGTCGAACAGATAGGCCATCGGCTGCGGGTCTCCCTCGGGACGCGCCGGTTGCGCCGCGCGGAACGGCGCCAGGGCTTCGGCCGTGACCACCCACGGCGAGATGCTGGTGGCGAAACTCTTCGACAGAAACGGCCCCAGCGGCTGGTATTCCCAGGCCTGCAGGTCCCGGGCCGACCAGTCGTTCAGCAAACAGAAACCGGCGATGTGCTCCCCCGCCTTGCCGATGGCGACGGGCTCGCCGGCCTCGTTGCCCTGGCCAATCCACACACCGACTTCCAGCTCGTAATCCAGGCGCTTGCTCGGCCCGAAATCAGGCGCATCTGCACCCGGTTTCAAGGTCTGCCCGCTGGGGCGTTTGACCGGCATCCCGGACACTCCAAGCGTCGACGCCCGCCCGTGGTAAGCAATCGGCACGTACTTGTAGTTTGGCAGCAACGGGTTGTCCGGGCGGAACAGCTTGCCGACGTTCATCGCGTGATGAATGCCGACGTAGAAGTCGGTGTAGTCGCCGACCTGTGCCGGCATGTGCATCCGGCAGTCAGCCATTGGCACCAGCAGACGCTCACCCATGGCCTGCAAACACTCACGCTGCAGGTTCTTTTCATCCAGCAGGTGCAGCAACTCGTGACGCAGCGCCTGCCGCGACGAACCGCCCAGGGCGAAAAAGTCGTTCAGCTGCCCTCGGCAGGCGGCCTCCACCGCCACGCGCGCGGCACCGTGGAACAAGCTGGCCTCAAGGGCCGTTTGCAGGTCGAGAATGAAATCGCCGATGGCCACGCCGCCACGCTTGCCGAAACCGGGGCGGCTGAACACGCCCAGGGGCAGGTTTTGCAGGGGGAAATCGGGATGGTCGTTGGCGCTGGAAACCCAGCTGCGCGGGTGCTGTGAAGTGCTCATCGTTGGCTGTCCGTGTCGAGAGGCTTGAACGTTCTGGCGATGCCATCCCAGCAGGCATCGTAGTCGCTTTGCAACTGCGGGCATTCCAGCGCGTGATAGCTGGGGCGCAGGACTTTACCGGTCTCGAACATGAACGCCATGGTCTGTTCGATCTTGTGCGGCCTGAGCTCGGCGGCGATGGCCTTCTCGGCGCTGGCGTTGTCCGGACCGTGGGCACTCATGCAGTTGTGCAGCGACGCGCCGCCGGGCATGAAGCCTGCGGCCTTGGCGTCGTAAGCGCCATCGATCAAGCCCATGAATTCGTTCATCAGGTTGCGGTGGAACCACGGTGGCCGGAAGGTGTTTTCCGCCACCATCCAGCGCGGCGGGAAGATCACAAAATCGACGTTGGCCTGACCGTCGACAACGCCGGGCGATGTCAGCACGGTGAAGATCGACGGATCGGGATGGTCGTAACTCACGGTCCCCAAGGTGTTGAACAGGCGCAGATCGTATTTATACGGGACGTTGTTGCCATGCCACGCGACGACATCGAAGGGGGAATGACCCAGCGTGGTGGTCCACAGTTCGCCGAGGAATTTCTGCACCAGCACGGTGGGCTGTGCGCTGTCTTCAAAATGCGCGTGGGGCACCTGGAAATCCCGGGGATTGGCCAGGCCGTTGCTGCCGATCGGGCCGAGGTCAGGCAGGCGCAGGGCGCAGCCGTGGTTCTCGCAGATATACCCCCGTGCTGTGCCGTCGAGCAGCTCGACGCTGAATTTCAGACCTCGGGGCAGCACGGCGATTTCCTGCGGTTCAATGTCCAGCAGGCCCAGCTCGGTGGTGATGCGCAATCGCCCCTGCTGGGGAACGATCAGCCACTCGCCGTCGGCGCTGAAGAACGCGCGCTGCATGGAGCGATTGGCGGTGTAGACGTAGACGCTCACGCCCTCGGCCTGCTCGGCGGACGAGGTGCTGGCCAGCGGGTGCAGGCCATCGATGAAATCGGTGGGTTCGGCGGGGATGTCGAAGGCATTCCAGCGCAGCCGATTGGGTGTCACGGGGCCTTGCTGCTGGCCGGTAAGCTGCCGCTCCAGGCGCTGATAGCGAGGGTGCGCGGCGGAAGGTTGAATGCGGTAGAGCCAGGAGCGCCGGGCTTCGGCGCGGGGGACAGTGAACGCGGTCCCGGAGAATTGCTCGGCATACAGGCCCAGCGGGTGACGTTGCGGCGAGTTCTGCCCGTGGGGCAAACCGCCCGGCATCGCCTCGCTGCTGAATTGATTGCCGAAGCCGCACTGGTAGTGCAGGGACTCTGACCGGGGTGCTGTCGACATGACGACCTCTTATTTTTGGTGACCCGCTTTTTGTCTGCTATCTACCGGCGCGCAACGGTTTAGGTGTAGGAGTGAGCTTGCTCGCGATCTGATCATCTCAGCGAACTTATCGCTTACAGACATAACGGTATCGCGAGCAAGCTCACTCCTACACACTCCCGCTGCTTATGCGTAACCAGCTTACGCATAACGTAATTTGAGTTTGCAGAAGGGTCAAGCTATAAAGCAGCCTTTCCAGACCGGGGGCCTCCCTTGCCATGACCGACGATTCCACCCCCGCCACCGCGCCGCGCCAGCAGAAAGTCCAGTCGGCAGAAGTCGGCGTCGGCATCCTCAAAGCGCTGGCCGAACTGGCGCCCGCCACCTCGCTGTCGAAACTCGCTGAATACGTCGGGATGCCGGCCAGCAAGGTGCACCGCTACCTACAAGCCCTGGTGGACAGCGGTTTTGCCGAGCAGGACCCGGCCAGCAATCACTACCGTCTGGGGCGTTCGGCGCTGCAGGTCGGACTGGCCGCGTTGAGCCAGCTGGATGTGCTGAAGATTTCCGCGCCGGCGCTGATCGCCCTGCGCGACGAACTCAACGAAACCTGCTTTCTGGCGGTGTGGGGCAACAAGGGCCCGACGGTTGTGTACGTCGAGCAGTCGCTGGGGGCGGTCACCCTGGTCACGCAGATCGGCTCGGTGCTGCCGCTGCTCAGTTCGTCCACCGGGCTGGTGTTCGACACTTTTCTGTCGCCGACCGAAACCGCCGCGTTGAGAGAGGCGGAATCGTCCTCGCTGGACGCGGCGCAGTTGCAGGAGATCGATCGGCACCTCCAGGAAATCCGTAGCACCGGGGTGCATCAGATTCATGGAATGTTGATGGCCGGCGTCAACGCAGTGTCGTCGCCGGTGTTTGCCATGGGCAACAAGCTGGTGGGTGTGGTGACGGTGGTGGGTTCGGCGTCGGTGTTTACCGATCAGCGTCAGGCTATTGCCGCACAGAAACTGCTGCACACGGCCCAGGCGATCAGCGCGCGGATGGGTGGGGAAATGCCGCAGCTGGCGTGATTCTCCCGAATCATGTTCATACTGTAGGAGTGAGCTTGCTCGCGAAGACGTCCTGACATCCGCTAAAATTTCGGCGGTTGAAATGCCCCTTCGCGAGCAAGCTCACTCCTACAGGTATCGGGTTAACACGTGACTATGAGACGTCGGCCTCAATCCACCGCCAACACACCCCGCCGCACTTGATCGCGCTCGATCGACTCGAACAACGCCTTGAAATTCCCCTCGCCAAAACCATCGTCGCCCTTGCGCTGGATAAACTCGAAGAACACCGGCCCCATCAGGGTTTCCGAGAAGATCTGCAGCAACAGACGCTTGTTTCCGCCTTCGGAATTGCCGTCCAGCAGAATCCCCCGCGCCTTGAGCTCGTGCTCGGGTTCGCCGTGGTTGGGCAGACGGCCTTCGAGCATTTCGTAATAGGTTTCCGGCGGCGGGGTCATGAAGCGCATGCCCAGCGCCTTGAGCCGGTCCCAGGTGTCGATCAGGTCTTCGGTGAAGAACGCGACGTGCTGAATCCCTTCGCCGTTGAACTTCATCAAGAACTCCTCGATCTGCCCGGCGCCTTTGGACGATTCCTCGTTCAGCGGAATGCGGATCATGCCGTCCGGCGCGGTCATCGCTTTCGAGGTCAGGCCGGTGTACTCGCCCTTGATGTCGAAGTAGCGCAGCTCGCGGAAGTTGAACAGCTTCTCGTAGAAGTTCGCCCAGTAGGCCATTCGGCCGCGGTAGACGTTATGGGTCAGGTGATCGATGAATTGCAGGCCGGCGCCCTTGGGGTGGCGCTCGACGCCTTCGATGAACACGAAGTCGATGTCGTAGATCGAGGTGCCTTCACCGAAACGGTCGATCAGGTACAACGGCGCGCCACCAATGCCCTTGATCGCCGGCAGGCGCAGTTCCATGGGGCCGGTGCCGATTTCGACGGGCTGCGCGCCGAGTTCCAGTGCGCGCTTGTAGGCCATTTGCGAATCCTTGACCCGGAACGCCATGCCGCACACCGACGGACCGTGCTCCGCAGCGAAGTAGGACGCTTCGCTATTGGGCTCGTTGTTGAGGATGATGTTGATCGCACCCTGGCGGTACAGCGACACGTTCTTGGAACGGTGATGGGCAACTTTGGTGAAGCCCATGATCTGGAATACCGGCTCCAGTACGTTGGGAGTGGGCGAGGCGAATTCGATGAATTCAAAGCCCATCAGGCCCATCGGGTTTTCGTAGAGATCAGTCACGGTCTTGCTCCTGCTAAAAAGTGAGAGGCACAGCGGCTCGGATCACGATTCAGCGGGTGGCGCGCAGGAAATCCCCCGCACACTGCGGGCGAGGAAGTCGCCGAAGATCAATTGCAGACCGAAGCTTTTCATGGGGAAAGATTACTCCGGCTTGTCAGATTGCGCATCGGGATGGGCGGTCAGAAACGCGGGGTGCTGCAACGCCAGGGCTTCGACCCGGCAAATACGCGGGTACGCGCCCATGTCCACGTTGAAGCGTCGTGCCGCATAGACCTGGGGCAGTAGATACACATCGGCCAGGCCGACGGCTCCGAAACAAAACTCAGTGTCGCCAATCAGGGCTTCCACGGCGGCGAAGCCTTCGCTGATCCAGTGGCCGATCCACGCCGTCACATCGCCCTCGTCGTGGCCCATGCCGCGCAGGCGGTTGAGCACCGCGACATTGTGCAGCGGATGAATGTCGCAGCCGATCAGGGCAGCGACCTGCCGATGGCGCGCGCGATCGAGCAGCGCGTCAGGGAGCAAGGCAGGTTCGGGGGAGAATTCTTCGAGGTATTCGATGATCGCCATGGACTGGATGATCACCTCACCGCCGTCCACCCTCAGAGCGGGAACGCGGCCCTGGGGGTTGATCGCCAGGTAGTCAGGCCGGTGGTGTTCACCGCCTTCGCGGATCAGGTTGACCGGCAGCGCATCGAAAGCAAGACCTTTCAGCGCCAGGGCAATGCGCACCCGGTAGCTCGAGGTCGATCGGTAGTAGGTGAAAAGATCCACGGGAATGGCCTGTTATTGTTGTTTTGGTTTTTCACTCCGGCGTAAGCGGCTTACGCAATGCGTAAACTGCGGCAATGCGGGATGGCTGTCAAGCCAGGGACTGCCCCGGTGAATCTTCGACATGGCTCAAGCCCAGCCCTCCAGCCGCAAAGTGGCGCGCACCAGTCGTTGCTCCTCGCTTTCGATCTCCCGCAGGTTGTCGCAGATGTTCTGGATGTGCGCCACCGCCGCCTTGCGCGCCTGCTCGGGCAAACGCCCGGTCACTGCGTTGTAGAGCCGGGCGTGGTGGCGGTCGATCTGGCGCTTCTGGGCATCACGGTGATACAGGTTGTTGACCGAGGCGAATACCGTGTTGAGCAGCAGATCGGTCAATGAACGCAGGGTCTGCACCAGCACCGGGTTGTGCGACGCTTCGCAGATGGCCAGGTGAAAAGCATGGTCGAGCCGCGCATGCTCAGAGGCCGGCAACGGGTGGTCATGACCGGCCACCAGTGCGTCGTAGGCCCGGGTGATCAGCACAAAGTCCGCGTCAGTGCCGCGCAGCGCCGCCAGTCGGGCGGACTCCCCTTCCAGCAGGCTGCGCACTTCAAACAGGTCGTACAGAGTACGTGGCTGAGAGGCGAACAAGTGCATCAGCGGCGAAGTGGGGGTCAGCCCGAGCCCGCCCATTTGCGCAACGAACGAGCCCTTGCCCTGACGGGTTTCGATGATGCCCCGGGCGCGCAGCAGCTGCAGCCCTTCGCGCAGCGCAGTGCGCGACACACCGAGCTTTTCGGTCAGCCGCCGCTCGGAAGGCAACAGCTGGCCGACCTTGAGCACCCCGTCGACAATCAGCCGCTCAATGCGCTCGCTAACGACATCGGCGACCTGTTGGGGGCGTTTGTTTTGGGTTTTAGGCTGGGTTTGGTGCTGGGTGGCTTCCATGGTTCAGTTTCCTCAGGGGTGGACACGACCGGCTTGCCGAGGGCGAACCGAACAGCAGGTTCTGCGGCGGACCTGGATTCATCACTCACCGCAAAACCAGTGTAGGAGCGCGCTTGCCCGCGAAAGCGTCGGCACATCCAGCTCATCTTTGCCTGACAAATCGCTATCGCGGTCAAGCGCGCTCCTACACGAAATCCGCGACGTCCATGACAGCGGGATCCGTTCATCACTGGTAGGACCTCCTGCCGATACGAAATCAGTGAACAACTCGACCCTCGCTAAACCATTGATAAGATGAGGTATTTAAGGATCTATCTCGGATCATTCCGCGCGAAACTGGTTCGACCACTGCTCCGCCCAGTAGACACTAAGCCCCGCTGAGCCAATGATGCAAGCCAGCTATTTACGTTCCGCCACGGAACGGGCCTCCAATAAAAACAAAACAGGGTTGCGAACCCACCATGAATATCCTGTACGACGAACGGGTCGACGGCGTTCTGCCGGTCATCGACAAACAACAGCTTCTCGACGCGCTGCAATCCCGCCTGCCTGATCTGGACATCCTCCACCGCGAGGAAGAACTGCGCCCCTACGAATGCGACGGCCTCTCCGCCTATCGCACGACGCCGATGCTGGTGGTGCTGCCCCAACGCATCGAGCAGGTGCAGACGCTGCTGAAGGTCTGCCATGAGCGCGGTGTGCCGGTAGTGGCGCGCGGTGCCGGGACCGGACTGTCAGGCGGCGCACTGCCCCTGGAAAAAGGCGTGTTGCTGGTGATGGCGCGCTTCAACAAAATCCTCCACATCGACCCCGCCGGGCGCTATGCCAGGGTGCAGCCCGGCGTGCGCAATCTGGCTATCTCCCAGGCCGCCGCGCCCTATGACCTTTATTACGCGCCTGACCCGTCCTCGCAAATTGCCTGCTCCATCGGCGGCAACGTCGCGGAAAACGCCGGCGGCGTGCACTGCCTGAAATACGGCCTGACCGTGCACAACCTGCTCAGGGTCGACATCCTCACGGTCGAGGGCGAGCACATGGTGCTGGGCTCCGACGCGCTGGATTCACCGGGTTTCGACCTCCTCGCACTGTTCACCGGCTCGGAAGGCATGCTCGGCGTGATCACCGAAGTCACGGTCAAACTATTGCCCAAACCCCAGGTGGCAAGGGTATTGCTGGCCGCTTTCGACTCGGTGGAAAAAGCCGGTCGCGCGGTCGGTGACATCATTGCCGAGGGCATCATCCCCGGCGGCCTGGAAATGATGGACAACCTGGCCATTCGCGCCGCCGAAGACTTCATTCACGCCGGCTACCCGGTCGACGCCGAAGCCATCCTGCTGTGCGAACTGGACGGCGTAGAAGCTGACGTTCACGCCGATTGCGACCGGGTCCGCGCCGTGCTGGAAAACGCCGGCGCCACCGAGATTCGTCAGGCAAAAGACGAAGCCGAACGTGTGCGCTTCTGGGCCGGGCGAAAGAACGCCTTCCCGGCGGTCGGTCGGCTGTCGCCGGATTACTACTGCATGGACGGCACCATCCCGCGTCGGGAATTGCCCGGCGTACTGAAGGGCATTACCGCGCTGTCGGAAGAATACGGCCTGCGCGTCGCCAACGTTTTCCACGCCGGCGACGGCAACATGCACCCGCTGATCCTCTTCGATGCCAATCAACCCGGTGAACTGGATCGCGCCGAAGCATTGGGCGGAAAGATTCTGGAGCTGTGCGTGAAAGTCGGCGGCAGCATCACTGGCGAGCACGGCGTGGGCCGCGAGAAGATCAATCAGATGTGTGCGCAGTTCAACAGTGACGAGCTGACGTTTTTTCACGCCGTAAAAGCCGCGTTCGATCCGGCCGGCACCCTCAACCCCGGCAAGAACATCCCGACCCTGCACCGCTGCGCCGAATTCGGCGCGATGCACGTGCACATGGGCAAGCTGCCCTTCCCTGAACTGGAGCGTTTCTGATGGATGCCCAACGTCAGCCCGCCTTCGTGGCCCAGGACCGTGATGCCAGTGACGCGCTGCTGGAACAGGTCAACCAAGCGATTCAATCCGCCCAGCCGCTGCGCATCCGGGGTGCCAACAGCAAGGCATTCCTCGGTCGGGAGGTGGCCGGGGAAGTGCTGGATACACGCATCCACAGTGGCATCGTCACCTACGACCCGACCGAACTGGTGATCACCGCCCGCGCCGGCACGCCGTTGTCGGTGCTGAATGCCGCGCTGGAGGAAGCCGGGCAGATGCTGCCCTGCGAACCGCCGAGCTACAGCCATGGCGATGCAGGCGACAGCGGCGCAGGCGATGGAACCGTCGGCGGGATGGTCGCGGCCGGCTTGTCCGGGCCGCGCAGGCCGTGGTCAGGCTCGGTGCGGGATTTCGTCCTGGGCACGCGGGTGATCACCGGCCTGGGCAAGCATTTGCGCTTCGGCGGCGAAGTGATGAAAAACGTCGCCGGTTACGACCTGTCGCGCCTGATGGCGGGCAGTTTTGGTTGCCTGGGCCTGATCACCGAAGTCTCGTTGAAAGTCCTGCCC
This sequence comes from Pseudomonas sp. HP_01, assembly GCF_055284355.1. Classification (NCBI taxonomy): domain Bacteria; kingdom Pseudomonadati; phylum Pseudomonadota; class Gammaproteobacteria; order Pseudomonadales; family Pseudomonadaceae; genus Pseudomonas; species Pseudomonas sp. HP_01. The sequence continues at coordinate 14,157 of NZ_JBTOPV010000039.1, forward strand.
AAGCCGCGACTGTGCACCAGCATTGCGCTGGAGATGGACAGCGCCACCGCCCTCGCCCGCTTGGCGCAGTGGGGTCAGGAACCGCTGCCGATCAGCGCCGCCAGCCACGACGGTCGCGTGCTGCGCTTGCGTCTTGAAGGCGGCGAAGGCTCGGTCGCGGCGGCCCATGACCGCCTCGGCGGCGAATCCATCGACCCGGCTTACTGGGGCGCGCTGAACGAACACCGCCTGGATTTCTTCACCGATGGCCGTCCCCTGTGGCGCCTGTCATTGCCCATCAGCACGGCGGCGCTGGACCTGCCGGGGGATCAATTGATCGACTGGGCCGGCGCGCAACGCTGGCTGAAATCCGACGCCAGTGGCAGCGAGATTCGCCGCATCGCCAGCGCTGCAGGTGGTCACGCCACCTGTTACAGCCATGGCCTCGACGACAGCCCGTTTCAGCCGTTGGCCACGCCATTGCTGCGCTACCACCGCCAGCTCAAGGCGCAACTCGATCCGCACGGAATGTTCAATCCGGGCCGAATGTACGCGGAGATCTGAACCATGCAGACGACCCTGAGCGAACACGCCAAGAGCCTGCCCCGTGGCGAAGAAGCGGAAAGCATTCTGCGCAGCTGCGTGCACTGCGGTTTCTGCAACGCCACTTGCCCGACCTATCAGTTGCTCGGCGACGAGCTGGACGGCCCGCGCGGGCGCATTTACCTGATCAAGCAAGTGCTGGAAGGCAAGGAAGTCACTGAGAAAACCCAGCTGCACCTGGACCGCTGCCTGTCCTGCCGCAACTGTGAAACCACCTGCCCTTCCGGCGTCGACTACCACAACCTGCTGGACATCGGCCGCGAGGTGGTCGACGCCGCCGTGCCGCGCCCGCTCGGCCAACGGGTGCTGCGCGACAGCCTTCGCGCCGTGGTGCCAAACGCCGGTCTGTTCAAATCCCTGACCCAGCTGGGCAACGCCTTCAGGCCACTGTTGCCTGGCGCACTGAAAACCAAGCTGCCCGGCAACATCCGCCCGGCCAAGACTCGGCCTACCCGGCAGCACGCGCGGCAGATGCTCATCCTCGAGGGCTGCGTGCAACCCGGTTTGTCGCCCAACACCAATGCGGCCACGGCCCGAGTACTGGATCGACTGGGCATCAGCGTCACATCCATCGCCCAGGCCGGTTGCTGCGGGGCCGTGGATTACCATTTGAATGCCCAGGAACAAGGCCTGCAGCGGGCGCGGCGCAACATTGATGCGTGGTGGCCGAGCATTCAGGCCGGTGCCGAGGCCATCGTGCAGACCGCCAGCGGCTGCGGTGCCTTCGTCAAGGATTACGGTCACCTGCTGCGCAACGACCCGGCCTACGCACAAAAGGCGGCGGCGATCAGCGAACGCACCATGGATCTGGTCGAAGTGCTGCGCGCGGAACCCCTTGAACAGCTCGGCGGGTGCACGCGGCAGACCCTGGCCTTCCATTGCCCGTGTACGCTGCAGCACGCGCAGAAACTCGGCGGCGCTGTGGAGTCGGTGTTGACCCGACTGGGCTTCAATCTGACACCCGTGCCCGACAGTCACTTATGCTGCGGGTCGGCCGGCACCTACTCGATCACCCAGCCAGTGCTGGCGAAACAGCTGCGCGACAACAAGATGAACGCGCTGGAAAGCGGCAACCCGGACGTGATCGCGACGGCCAACATTGGTTGTCAGACCCATCTGGCCAGCGCCAACCGCACACCGGTCAAGCACTGGATCGAACTCATCGAGGACGCCTTGCCTCCAAGTTGATTGCAGGCGCCCTGGCTCCGTTTCAGACCGACACTCATGACACCCTTTGCCCTTCAGGAGAACTGCATGAAAACCAAATCCGTACTGACCCAGACCGACGTCACCCAGATCCTCGCTGCGGCACGCACCGAGGCGCAGAACAATGGCTGGGCAGTGTCCATTGCCGTGACGGATGACGGCGGTCACCTGCTGGGCTTCGAGCGTCTCGACGGCTGCGCGCCCATCGGTGGCTACATCGCCATCGAAAAAGCCCGCACCTCGGCGCTGGGTCGTCGCGAATCCAAGGGCTATGAGGAAATGGTCAACGGCGGCCGCACCGCATTCGTCACCGCCCCGCTGCTGACCTCGCTGGAAGGCGGCGTACCGATCATCATCGACGGCGAGACCATCGGCGCGGTGGGTGTGTCCGGGGTGAAGGCTGATCAGGATGCGCAAGTGGCCAAGGCCGGTGTTGCAGTGGTGAGCGCGCAGTAACGCCCCCAGCGATCGCCTGCAGCAACGCTGCAGACCCAATTCATGATGGAGACCCCAGATGACCGAATTCGTCAATTGCCACAACCTTAAAGTGGCGGCCAACCTCAAGCGCTTCGTCGACGAGGAAGTGATTCCCGGCACAGGCCTGACCCCGGAACTGTTCTGGGCCGATTTCGATTCGCTGGTCCACGACCTCGCCCCGGTCAATCGCGAACTGCTGAAAGAGCGCGACCGCCTACAGGCGCAGCTGGACAAGTGGCACAAGTCCAATCCCGGCCCGGTCACCGACATGCCGGCGTACATCGCGTTTCTGGACAGCATCGGCTATCTCAAGCAGGTGCCGGCGGAGGTCAAGGTCTCCACCAACAAAGTCGATATCGAAGTCAGCGAGCAGGCCGGCCCGCAACTGGTGGTGCCCGCCGCCAACGCCCGTTACGCCCTGAACGCGGCCAATGCACGCTGGGGTTCGCTGTACGACGCGCTGTATGGCACCGATGCGATTTCCTCCGCCAATGGCGCCGAAATCAAGGCGGGCTATAACCCGTTGCGGGGCGAGAAAGTCATCGCCTTCGCCCGCGCCCTGCTGGATGAAGCTGCGCCACTGGCGACCGGTTCCCACGTCGGCGCCAAGGCCTACGCGGTGGACAGCGGCGAGTTGCTGGTCACCCTCGCCGACGGCAGCCCGTCGCGCCTGGCCCAGCCCGAGAAATATGTGGGCTATCAGGGCGAGCCGCGCCAGCCGAATGCAATCCTGTTGAAGAACAACGGCCTGCACATCGAAATCCAGATCGACCCCGCCAGCCCGATCGGCGCCACTGATCCGGCCGGTATCAAGGACCTGCTGCTGGAAGCCGCCCTGTCGACCATCATCGACTGCGAAGACTCAGTCGCCGCCGTCGATGCCGACGACAAGCTGGTGATCTACCGCAACTGGCTGGGCCTGATGAAAGGCGACCTGACCGAAGCGTTGGTCAAGAACGGCAAGACCATCACCCGTCGCCTGAACGCCGACCGCCAATACACCGCCGCCGACGGCAGCGCGATTACCCTGCACGGGCGCTCGCTGCTGTTCATCCGTAACGTTGGCCACCTGATGACCAACCCGGCGATCCTCTACGACGGCAACAAGGAAATCCCCGAAGGCATACTCGACGGCGTCATCACTAGCCTGATTGCCCTGCACGACCTGCACAACCGCACCAACTCCCGCGCCGGCAGCGTCTACATCGTCAAACCGAAGATGCACGGCCCCGAAGAGGTCGCGTTCGCCAACACGCTGTTCAGCCGCATCGAAGACGCGCTGAAAATTCCGCGCAACACCCTGAAGATGGGGATCATGGACGAGGAGCGGCGCACCAGCGTCAACCTCAAGGCGTGCATCGAAGCTGCGTCATCCCGGGTCGCGTTCATCAATACCGGCTTCCTCGACCGCACTGGCGACGAGATGCACAGTTCGATGGAGGCCGGGCCGATGCTGCGCAAGGGCGACATGAAAGCCACGCCGTGGATCAAGGCGTACGAGCGCAACAACGTGCTGGTCGGCCTGGCCTGCGGGCTGCGCGGCCGTGCGCAGATCGGTAAGGGCATGTGGGCGATGCCGGACCTGATGGCCGACATGCTCGAGCAGAAGATCGCGCACCCGAAATCCGGCGCCACCACGGCGTGGGTGCCCTCGCCAACGGCGGCCACCCTGCACGCCCTGCACTACCACAAAGTGGACGTGAAGGCGGTGCAGCAGGAGCTGGAACGGGTCGATCTGGACAGCATCAGCGAAGACATTCTGCTGGACCTGCTGACCATCCCCGTCGTCGAAAAAGCCGAGTGGAACGAGGATCAGATCCGCGAAGAAGTGGAAAACAACGCCCAGGGTCTGCTGGGTTATGTGGTGCGCTGGGTGGAGCAAGGCGTTGGCTGCTCCAAGGTGCCGGACATTCACAACGTCGGCCTGATGGAGGACCGCGCGACGCTGCGCATTTCCAGCCAGCACATCGCCAACTGGCTGCGCCACGGCGTGGTCACCGAGGACTATGTGAAAGACGCATTGAAACGAATGGCGAAGGTGGTCGACCGGCAAAACGCCGGGGACTCGGCTTATACGCCAATGGCCGGCAATTTCGAGAAGTCAGTGGCCTTCCAGGCCGCCAGCGCGCTGGTGTTCAAAGGTCGCGAGCAGCCGAGCGGCTACACCGAACCGCTGTTGCACGAGTTCCGCCTGGCGTTCAAGAAGGAGCATTGATCCAAGGGTGCGAGCGAGCTACGTGCTCTCCCGCACCACCAGTTCAAACCCCAGATCCACCTGCGCTTCGTGAACCGTGCCGTCCAGCAAGCCGAGCAGTAACTGCGCGGCACGCTGGCCGACCTGTTCGCGCGGGGTGCGGATGGAAGTCAGGCGCGGGACCATGTGCGCCGAGCCCGGCAGGTCGTTGAAGCCGATCAGCGACACCTGTTGCGGAATGCGAATACCCCGCCGCAGGGCTTCCAGCGATGCGCCCTGGGCCAGGTCGTCATTGCAGAAGAACACCCCGTCGACGTCCGGATGCGCTTCCATCAATCGGGCGAACAACTCACTGCCCAGACCGATGGACGACGGCAGCGGCGACGCCATCTGCAACGCCTCGTCATACAGCCCTTCCTGCTCCAGCGCGCCGCGAAAGCCAACACCGCGTTGAATCACCCGTGGATCCAGTTGCGCCGACACATACGCCAGTCGCCGCCGGCCGCGGCTCAACAGATGCCGCGCAGCCTCGGCACCGGCCTGTTGCTGGGAAAACCCCACGCAGGGCTCGGCGCGGGTCGGGTCCAGCTCCATCATGTGCACGCAGGGGACGCCGCTGGACGCCAGCAATTGCTGCGCCGCCACGCTGCGATCAAAGCCGGTCAGCAAGATGCCGCGAGGCCGCTGGGACAGATGACTGCGCAGCAGGTTCTCTTCTTCTATAGGCGAGTAGTGATAATTGCCGATCACCACGTCCAGCCCGCGCGGCCGCAGCACCGTCTGAATGGCCTCGAGGGTTTCGATGAACAACTGGTTGGAAAGCGACGGTACCAGCACCACCACCGACTGACTGTGCGAAGACGCCAGCGCCCGGGCGGCAGGATTGGTGACATAGCCTAGACTCAGCGCAGCAGCGCGCACTTTTTCCACCAGTTCCGGTGCCACGGTGGCCACGCCACGCAGGGCCCGGGATGCGGTAATCGGCGAGACGGCGGCCAGCTTGGCGACTTCATTGAGGGTGGGACGACCGGTGGAGCGGGAACCAATACGTGTCATGCGTTGCCAACTGATTGGAAGAAAGCTGCGGGGGTTGCGATTGTGTGGGATGGGCTCTAAGGTAGCGCTATCTCACGGAGGCCCGCAACTTTTCGATCGTCTAAACGACTGGATTGATGCATCTCATGGATCAGCGAGATACCCATAACAATGACTACACCTGGAAACAGTCTCGCCGGACTTGCACACCATTCGGCGAAGACAGCGCTGTCTCCGGGACGAGGTTTTTATGACTACTGCTCCACATGCTATTTCCGCCATCGTGGTAATGGGTGTTTCCGGCTGCGGCAAGAGTGCCGTCGGCGAGGCCATCGCTGAAAACAGCGGCGGCCGCCTGATCGAGGGTGATGCGTTCCATCCTCAAGCCAACATCGACAAGATGAGCGCGGGCCATCCCCTTGACGACAACGATCGTGCCGGCTGGCTGACCCGCCTCGGCGAAGAAGTTGCCGCCGCTGTAAAGAACGGCGAAAAGCCCGTTCTGACCTGCTCCTCCCTCAAACTCATCTACCGCGAACGCCTGCGTGCAGCGGTGCCGGAGCTGGGTTTCGTATTTCTGGAGCTGACCAAAGAACTCGCCAGCGAACGCTGCTCCCATCGCCCGGGGCACTTCATGCCTGCCAGCCTGGTAGACAGCCAGTTCGCGACCCTCGAGCCTCCGTACAACGAGGACCGCACACTGGTGGTGGACGCGACCAAATCGATCGAGACCATCGGTAAGGAAGCGGCCCAATGGTGGCGCGAGTCCGGGTCCCCATCGCAAACCCCATCTGTCACCGCGCGCACCGGCTCTTGATCCTCGATCAGGCGTGAGCGGCAAAGGTAGCGCTGTCTCCGATGACGCTGCCCTCGCTCCACAGGGCAGAGAGCAACAGCGTTAAGCAGTAGCTCCAAAAAAACAAAATACAACGGAGAGACACCCCCATGTTCGGTATGACTCAAGACACGTATCTGCTGGTCGATGCGTTGGTGACCATCATTGGCCTTGTGCTTCTGATCACCAAGTTCAAAGTCCACCCCTTTATTGCATTGACCATCGCTGCCGGTTTTCTCGGGCTGACCTCCGGGATGCCGGTCGACAAAGTGATGAAATCGTTCCAGGACGGTTTCGGCGGCGTGCTGGGCTTCGTCGGTATCATCCTCGGCCTGGGCACCATGCTCGGCAAGCTGATGGCCGATTCCGGCGGTGCTGACCAGATCGCTCAGACCTTGATCCGTCGCTTCGGCAAGGACCGCGTGCACTGGGCCATGATGTTTTCGGCGTTTCTGGTGGGCATCCCGCTGTTCTTCGAAATCGGCTTCGTGCTGCTGATTCCGCTGGTGTTCATCGTTGCCCGTCGCAGCGGCGTGTCCATCGTCAAGATCGGTATCCCGTTGCTGGCAGGTCTGTCGGCCGTACACGGTCTGGTGCCTCCGCACCCGGGTCCGTTGCTGGCCATCGGCATCTTCAACGCAGACATCGGCAAGACCATTTTCTACGGTCTGATCGTTGCGTTCCCGACCGCCATCATCGCCGGCCCGATCTACGGGAAATGGATTGCCAAGCACATTCCGGGCAACCCGTCTAAAGAGCTGATGGACCAGATTGCCAAGGAGTCGACCAACGACAACCTGCCAAGCTTTGCCATCACGCTGGTGACGATCCTGCTGCCGGTGTTCCTGATGCTGCTCAAGACGTTCGCCGACGTCGCGCTGCCAGCCGGTCACATCTTCCGCATCTGGATGGACTTCATCGGTCACCCGATCGCTGCCCTGCTGTTCGCCCTGCTGCTGGCGTTCTACACCTTCGGTTCGGCCCGTGGCTTCAGCCGCGACCACATCATCAAGCTGCTTGACCAGAGCCTGGCGCCAGTGGCCGCGATCGTACTGATCGTGGGTGCCGGTGGTGGCTTCAAGCAAATGTTGGTGGACAGTGGCGTCGGTAACCTGATCGGCCACATGGCCGTGCAGGCACAGATCTCGCCGATTCTGCTGGCGTGGCTGGTCGCTGCGGTGATCCGTATCGCCACCGGTTCCGCGACCGTCGCCACCATCACCGGTGCCGGTATTGTTGCGCCGGTGGTCGGCATGATCCCGGGCGTGAACCGTGAGTTGCTGGTCCTGGCGACCGGGGCCGGTTCGTTGATTCTGTCCCACGTCAACGATGCGGGTTTCTGGCTGGTCAAGCAGTACTTCAACATGACCGTGGCAGAGACGCTGAAAACCTGGACCGTGATGGAAACCATCCTGTCGGTGGTAGGCATCATCCTGATCATGCTGTTGTCGCTGGTTGTCTGATGCACTGATCGCGGCATATTGACGCGGCGATTACCCTGCTTCACCCATGCCCACCCTCGCGGTGGGCATCTTGTTTCTGGCGCCCTTGAAGCCTTCCAGCAAAAAAAGCACAGGCAATTAACCTCACGCCTGCCCTCCTTTGAATGCGGCCTGATACAAAACCGTTCACACATCCCGTCATCAATTCGATTAAAGTTACGGCGTTTTGCCGGTACTGGTTTCAGAAGTCTCCTACACTCCTTTCAGAGAACTCGTACGGGGCAATCTAATGAAAATTTCATCGACGCCCGCCATGAGTTCTTTGCAATAACGACCAAAGGGGTGTGGAATAGGCGCCGCCCGGAATCCGGCTATCAATGCGATAGCCGATTTGCACGGGAGTTTACCGCCAGTATCAGGCAAAATTCGCATGCCGTTCGACCCCGGGAGCGACGCTAACTGTGACAAGACGATGAACCTGGGGAATTAAAATCGTACCAATGGCGTCATACTGATGAACGCATTTGGATGCAATCGGCAATTACCATCACCCAAAGGCTCACGCCAGCCTCCCGGTAGAGGCGCTTCATGAGGCCATCAAGGAAAAGATTATGTTGATACTCACCCGCAAAGTCGGCGAAAGCATAAACATTGGTGACGACATCACCGTTACCATTCTGGGCGTTCAGGGCCTCCAAGTCCGTCTTGGCATCAACGCTCCGAAAGATGTTTCAGTACACCGTGAAGAAATCTACAAGCGCATCAAGGCCGAGGCTGCCCCCGACCAGGATCCGCAATAAGCCCTCCGGCTTATGCTTATTCGATACCTGTCAGTGGCCACCCGGTGCTGACAGATCGGCGACGGCGACTGACCAGACGCCGTTTTTTTTCGTCTTAACTTTGGATCCATCCAATTCGCCTCGCTGACAACTAAGCGCGGACGAACACACAGATTCAGCGTATTGGACGATGCACTTCCAAATGCCGTGGCAAGTTGTCAGGCATTTGGGATCGCCAACTTAAAACGGCCGACCTCCATAAGAGATCGGCCGTTTTAGCTGCTGCAGCTTTTAGGGCAAAACCGTCCGCTCGGTCAGCCTGCCGTTCCCAACTGTTTGGCGATAGTGTCTTTGGCCTGCAGTCGTTTTTCCTTGAGTTTCTTCAGTTCATCGTCGGAAACATCGCCCGCCTGTTCGACGCTGAGGATATGGGCGTCCAGCTCATCGTAATGATCGACCAGGGCATTGAGCTTCGCGTCGCCGCCTTTGCGCTTGGCGAGCTCTTCTTTGGTGATGCTCAGGTCCGCGTACAAATCGTGCTTAACCGGCATGGGATGCCTCTCCTCTGATGACTGATGTAGGAATGTTGAGGGTAGCCCAGCCTGAAGGTTCGGCGTTTTTGCCGATGCGAATAACGCGTTATGATATGCACGATCCGGTGCAACGGGCTACGGTGTCGGTCCAGCCCCTTTCGTGCCACATCAAGGATCGACCATGACCTCACCGTTCTCCCGTTCTCTTCTCGCCAGCGCGCTGGCCTTCGGTATCGCCCTGTCTGCGGCAGCGCCTGTATTTGCCGAGCCCAATAAACAGGTTCAGGCGGATGCCGAGCAATACAAGGACGAAGCGCTGAAGCTGCTGGAGCAACTGGTTAATATCGATACGGGGTCCGGCTACGAGCCGGGACTGACCCAAGTCAGTGACATCGTCGTCGCCCAGCTCAAGGCGCTCGGCGCAACCATCGAGATGATCCCAAATACCGCGCCGGACAAAAGCCAGCATGTGGTCGCCACCCTCAAGGGCAGCGGCAAGGCAAAGATCCTGCTGATGGCGCACATGGACACCGTTTTCAAGGAAGGTTCCGCCGCCGCCCGCCCGTTCCACATCAAGGACGGCCGTGCTTACGGGCCAGGGGTGATGGACGACAAGGGCGGTATCGTCGCCGGCCTTTACGCGCTGAAGATTTTGAAAAAGCTTGATTTCAAGGACTACGCGCAGATTACCTTCCTGCTGGACGCCAGCGAGGAAACCGGCTCGGCCGCCGCCACCGCGCTGATCCAGAAGGTCGCCAAACAGCACGACGTGACCCTGAACCTGGAGCCGGGACGCCCTGCCGACGGTCTGGTGATCTGGCGCAAAGGCAGCGCCACCGCAGTGGTTGAGGTCAAGGGCAAAGCCTCTCACGCCGGCGTGGCGCCGGAACTGGGGCGCAACGCGGCCATGGAAGTCGCACATCAGATTCTGCAACTGGGCGAACTGGGTGATGCCGAGAAGAAGACCACGATCAACTTCACCGTGCTCAACGCGGGCGATCGCACCAACGTGATCCCCGATCAGGCCACCGCCAAGGCCGATGTGCGCGCCGCCGTGCCGGAAGAGTTCGACCGCATCGAGAAGGATCTGGCGCGGGTGTCGGCTGACAAACTGATCCCGGACACCGAAGTGACCACCCGCCTGGATCGCGGTTTGCCGCCCATGCCCCAGACGCCGGAAACCGACAAGCTGGTCGACATCGCCCAAGGCATCTACGGCGAGATCGGCCGCAAGCTGACCATCGAAGGCAGCGGCGGCGCGGCCGATGCGAGCCTCTCTGCCGGGGTCGGCGTCCCGACTCTGGACGGGTTCGGCATCGTTGGCGGCAACATTCACACGCCCGAGGAATATGCTGAAGTCAACAGCGTGTCGCCGCGCATCTACCTGCTGACGCGGATGATCATGGAGCTGGCGACGCACACTCCGGGCAAGTGAGCGACGCCTGCTGCCTGAGCCTTTTACGTGAGCTAGGTGAGCCTGCTACGTGAGCCGCCGCGCCTCATACGTGCGCAGGTGCAGATACACGTAATCGAGCGCCGACAGTGATGCTTGAGCTGAACTGTCGGCGCCTGGCCGCCGGGCAATCATTTCGCCGAACACATGCTGCACTTCGATCGGCGCGCCGCGCTCGATGTCCCTGAGCATCGAGGCGGTCATCTTCGACCCGGGGGCGGTCAGCATCGCCTCGAACCGTTGCCGAACTTCACTGCGCAGTGGGTACCCGGCGTGACCAGCCACCTGGGCGCACTCATCCAGCAGCTTCAGAATCAGCCCTTCCCCGCCACTGGCGACCACGTCGCCGATACTCCCGCGCATCGATCCTGTAACACCGGCCCCGGTCGCGATGAAGCACCACTTCTCCCACATTTCCTGAGTAATCTGGTCACTCGGGAGCGCATCGAATCCTGCATTGCCCAGCACCTCGGCAACTTTATGGATGCGTGGCGTCAGCCCGCCGTCGCGTTCGCCAAACGAGAGCTGGTTAGTGTCGTTCAAATGAAGGATGGCACCCGAGGCATCGCGGTCCAGCGAGATCAGGCATTGGCCGCCGAGCACATTGGCAGGAGAGAACCGCTCGGCCAGCCGATCCAGATGCGCCATCCCATTGAGCAGCGGCAGGATCAGCGTCTCCGGCCCCACCGCAGGCGCGAAGCATTCCATGGCGCTGTCGAGGTCGTAGGCCTTGCAACTGAGGACGATCAGGTCAAATGGCGTGTCGAGCATCGCCGCCATAACCTGCGGCGGCGAAGGGTATTCGATGTTACCCAGCGGGCTGCGCACGATCAGCCCGTCGCGCTCCAGTTCCTGGGCGCGCCCTTCGCGCACCAGAAATGTCACGTCTCGCCCGGCATCCAGCAACCGGCCGCCGAAATAGCCGCCGATCGCACCCGCGCCCACCATCAAAATACGCATTGGTCAGTTCCTGTTCGATGCAACGTCGAGGGTCAGGCAAGCAGAATAGATGAGCCGCCGAACTCTGGCGAACGGCTTATATGGCGGCCAACATATTTTGTGCCGGTTGAATCACGGGCAAAAAAAATCCCGGCCTGCCTGATCAAGGCAGCGCCGGGATGCAAGTACTGCAAGAAGAGTCAGGATTGCGCGTTAACCAGCGCGGGCCAGAGGAACGGCAATCGTTCTTCGCTGCGACTGGATACCAGCCGTGGCGCCGCAGCAACGGGCTGTATTGCCGGCGTCTGCAAGCGGGTCAGGACCGAATCGATCACCACGCCGCTGGCGTCGTGGTGGAACTGCCAGACGCCGTAAATGCGGCCGTCAAACGACGCTTCGCTGCCCAGTCGCGGATCGACCCCCAGCCCTGCCCCCAGACCGAACAGGTGCAGGCCATGCAGGCGCTGACCGCTGGCGTCGAGCGGACAACCCGAAGGATCGGAATCCAGTCCGCCCTTGACCTCCATCAGCGTGATGGCCTCGCCACCGGCATGACTCAATCCCGGCAGCAACGGCTGATAGCCCGTGCACTGCACGACAATGTCGGCTTCGGCCAGCGCCTGACGTGCGCGTTCGAACTGATCCGCCGGGCCCTGATGGGTTTGCAGCAACTGCACGCGCACGCCGGTCTTGCCGATCTGGCCCTTGGACAAGGCTTCACGCCCCACGTCCAGCGCCCGGTAGCGCAAACCGCCTGAGCGATTGACCCGCCCCGAAACCGGGCAAACGTCCCTGGCCGCATCGAATACATAGCCGGCGTCATGGGCAGCCTGGGCGGTTTCGTAAAACAGGCGGATGGGCGAACGGTGTACCAGCGTGACCTCTTCCAGGCCGGCAAACTCCAGCGCGTCGGCCAGGTTTTCCAGCACCGAGAACGCACTGTGGGAGCCGCCCACGACGCACACCCGGCCCTTGGCCGCCAGTGTCCTCGCAAAGAGGTGGCGCAGTTGCACGGCATTCATTCTCAACAGTGCATCGGCGCTCTGGATCTGCGCCGAGGGCGGCACCGCGAGGCCTTGATCCGCCAGGCTGTCGAGGAGGTGCTGCGGGTCCTGCCAGCCACCCAGATTGAGGACAACTGCACGGCTGCGAATACGTCGACTGCGGCCATCGGACTCGACCCATACCTGATATTCGTCGCCTTCGCGCACGATCTCGGTGATCGTCGTGCTGCTCCATAACTTCACGCCGTAGCGCTCGACGATAAAATCGAGCACCAGCTTCGAGGCTTCCGCCAACAGTTCAGCGACGTCCGCCAACTGAGGCGCACTTTGCGCCTGACGACGGATGCGCCAGTACGCGGGCGAATGTTCGAGGGGTTCAAAGACATCACGCAACGCCGGGTCGCGCAGACAATCAAGGAACACATCACCCACCGAGTTGGCGGTGATACGGTAATCGCCCAAACGACCCGTGCCCGGCGTGGGACTCGCGTCGACAATGATCAAACCTTCCTTGGCCAGCTCTGGCATGGCGCCACTTTTCAATGCATTGAAAAGCAGTCCCATTCCTGCAGGTCCGGCACCTCCCACTACGCAACCGCAAACGGTTTCCAGATGATCTCCTTGCATAACTGTTACTCCACGCTGGGTCGTTACCATATCGCTGCCTGCTTTATAAACAGCCGCACTTACATGCGCGTTCAACCGCTATCGCTGAGGCAATGTCTGGACTTTCAAGTTGAAAAATAAACAAGCTTTTACTGAACTACCGTACTTGGCAGGCAAGACGACCGCGATGACGTGCGTCACGTTGGCGGCTGTAGAAGGTCTGACGATCAACACGTGGCCGATCAATCGGCGCAGGCTCTGGAACGCTGGTTACCGGATGGCAGATGCTTTTTCCAAGCCCGCCGTGGTGCCGACTATCTGCGCTGCCCGTTCCCGGTTTTCCCGGAGGACGCTACCGCCAACTCATCGCGCGTCTAAGGGATTAATCCTGGAACGAGAAGTGTCGGGCGCTTGCACTAAGCGCGGTTCACCCAAGTTCAAAACGTAAAGTGATAGTTGCAAATAACACATGCAGTGTCAATTTTCTGAGAAAACAGGGATTGCTACTATTTCGCCATGCAAGCCATTGATTCATAAGGCATAAATAAATATGACGCCATTAACACGTCGCCACTGAGAGGCCCCATGGATTTATAAAATGGAAGTCTTCGGTAATTTAAATTGAAATGGCCGGTCTTCCACGAACAGGAGTCGCTTTCTTCGTTTAAGACGACGGCCAAGAGCAGCTAAAGCTGCTCTTGGAGAATGCACACCGTCGCCGGCTGCGTTGAGAAAAACGAGTTCTACTGCGCGCCGGTATGCACGTGGATCGCCTGAGCGATACCCAGCGGTTTGCCGGATCGCGTGTCTGGAGGACTGAGAGGCGATGGGCTGAAAACCGAATTGATAATTAGGGGCGAGGCAGGACCGGATGTTTCTTCGGACTTGGCGGACCCGACGCTTACCGGCTGACCCGAGGGTACAATGGCGGCGCCGTAGCGCAGGCCATCTACCTGAGGTTTGACTTCCAGCACAGGCTCCGGCGGCAGGAGCTGTTCCCGCTCAAGGGGCGTCATGGGCGGTCGGAAGCTGGCATTCCGCGTTTCCAGATGCTCCAGCATTGTGATGATCGTTCCGGCGCCCACGACCACAATCCCCAGCAGGCAGCCGACGCCGATCATCACATTGCGACGACGGCGCGATGGCGCCGCTCGTTCCTGCTCTCGTACTGCCTCGATCTCGGGTTGCGCGTACGCCATGCAAATCCTCAATATCCCGCCTGGCCGCTTTCGGCCGATGCAGACCAACATAAGGCGGAACGATGATTATTGCTAGAGCCCCCCACTCAGCTCGCCAAGGCGTGGGGATAATGCCTGGCCTTTTCGAGCTCGGCCTGAAGGTCTCTGATCAGCACGCACAAGGCGTGGCTGTTATCGAGGGAATCCAGGGCAATATTGGAAACGAACAGTTCGACATGCTCTGTTGCAGGATTGATGACTTCAACCGTCATCAGATCCTCCAATACGGTGCAGTTGCAGCGCAGGGGCAGAAACGCACTTTCTATGATGCTGCGCAGTTCAAGGTTAGAGAGCGTACAAGCGATCATCGTCAATCCTCCACAGGCAGGACTGGATGATGCTTTCAGCCACTCGCCTGACGCTAAGTCACCACTTCCACGAAACTGGAAATGTTTCCCGGGCTCCCTCCCGCTATCCGGCGATCAGGGATAATTCACGTTATACGCCGCGCCCCAAAGTGAGGCAAACGACTGCCGTACCCCCGCACTAAGCTGGGCCTGAAGTAGATTGCTTAAGGAAAATCGATTCACCGCACTGGAACGGTCTGCATTCATTGTTGAATTGGCGGAATAATCGGATTTATGGGCTGGTAGGCGCCAACTTTAGTGTTCATCCATTCGTCGGGCACCCGTGAAGCACCCGACGAATGACCTCATCGAACGTTGCCGCAGCTTAGCTTCGAGGCAACTTGAGGTGGATAAGGGCCACGCGGGCGCCCCTCTTGTCCAGGCGCTCTTCAATGGCGAACGGCTTGAAACCCAGCTTGGGGTAGAAGAGCAGTCCGGGGACATTATGGTTGAAGCAGGAAGCCGTCAGTTCTGCCGCTTCGTGCTTGCCGAACGCCAATTCCATCATGCAGCCGATCATGTAGCGGCCGACGCCTTTTGAACGGAAGCGCGGGTCGATGATGACGTTACCCATGGAACAACGGCCTCGGAAATCGTAACGGGAGAAGTTGGCAAATCCCACGACCTGGCCGTCCAGTTCGATGACTGTGTTGTCCGAGCGCTGCTCGATGGATTCGGTCAGCTGCTCCGGGGTCAGCGGGAATACCGCCTTGGGAAACATATAGAAGAGCTCGTCGATGCTCTGGGGCATGTCGCATATGAAAGGGATGTCTTTTTCTTCCAGGGGGCGATGGACAAACATGCTGGGTTACCTCTCGAAGAAACAGGAGCCGTAGACGGACTATAGCGGTCAACCCGCGGGGCTGACGTTATAAGACACCATTCCGACAGAAATGTGCCGGAATGTTGCGGTTTGGCCGATTGCGCGGCAGGAGATTGTCGCAAACCTCTGACACTCATGGAAATCCCGTCACCGGGCAGAACGCATTCGCCCGTTCGTGAAGCTCTTGCATTTTGCACGACGCTGTGAGCGTTTGATTTTTACAGCCCTTTGATTTTATTGGTTTTTTTGCAAACCGATGGCTGGCACAGGCAGTGCACCGTAATGGGGAGAAGTACAACATCATTCGCACGGAGCAGCACAATGAACGTCTCACCTGATTCTTATCCTGCCGCTGTAGAGGAATCCTCCTCGGTCTCAGGCGTGTCCTGGGGTGCCATCTTTGCTGGCGCCGCCGGTGCCGCCGCGTTGTCGTTAATCCTGGTTCTGCTGGGATCGGGCCTCGGTTTCTCGGCGATGTCGCCTTGGGCCAACGAAGGCGCGAGCGCGAAGACCATCGGTATTTCCACGGTAATCTGGCTTGCGCTCACGCAGATCGTGGCCTCCGGTCTTGGCGGGTATCTCGCCGGCCGTTTGCGCGTCAAGTGGGCCAACATGCACGGTGACGAAGTTTACTTCCGTGACACCGCGCACGGCTTCCTGTCGTGGGCTGTCGCTACCCTGGTGGCTGCCGTGTTGATCGTCGGTTCGGTCAGCGGCATCGTGGGCAGCGGCGTGAAAGCCGGTGCAACGGCGGTGGCCGGCGTTGCAGGCACTGCCGCCACTGCAGCCGGTTCTGCAGCGGGCAATACCAGCAGTGATCAGTACGGCTACTACATTGATTCGCTGTTCCGTGATGATCGCCCTGCCGCTGTCAGCGATGACGCTGCCCATGGCGTTGTAGTCCGTATCTTCACCAAGACAATGGCCAATGACGGTCAGTTGGCTCCGGAAGACCGTACCTACCTGGCACAGCTGGTCGCTCAGCGTACCAACATGAGTCAGGCCGATGCCCAGGCGCGCGTTGATCAGGTTTACGGTCAGGCCAAGCAAGCTGTGGCAGATGCCAAGCTGAAAGCTCAACAGGCTGCCGACGCTGCCGCGAAAGCCGCTGCAATGGCCTCGCTGTGGACATTCGTGTCGCTGCTGTGCGGTGCGTTCGTGGCCAGCCTTGCTGCCATCTGGGGTGGTCGTCGCCGTGATGCGGTGACGTATGTCGAAACCCGTGCTTATACCAATACTTCCAGCATTCGCTGATTAAGGAGAGTCATCATGCGTTCACTACTTTTGTGGTTCCTCGGCATCCCAATCCCGATCATTATTTTGATTGCACTGTTTGTGCATTGATTGAGTGATTGATCAAAGATCCGCGCTGTTCTCCCCGAGGCAGCGCGGATTTTTTTCGTCTGGTGAAAAGTTGGTGGAGCATCTGCCTGGGGGCAGATTGTTTCGCCTTCGGCGAGTTACTTTTAAAAAGCACTAAAAGTAACCAAAGTGCCTGCTCTCGGTTTGGCCTGCACCCAAGTCGCGACTGGTGTCGTCTGAACCCTTTGAGTATGAAGATCAAAAGCGCGTTTAAAGCAGATCAAAAGCTTCCCGGCTGAAGCCGGTCCCACAGTCGGGGTACCGCACTTTCATTGTCTGATCGTTTCTGATCGTTCCCACCCTCCGCGTGGTAGCGCATTCCCGGACGCTCCGCGTCCCTCAGACGACGCGCACTCGACCTGGAGAGTGGACGCGGAGCGTCATGAAATGCATTCCCACGCGGAGCGTGGGAACGATCAAACTGGCGCGCGCGGTCTGTTAGTAGGACCGGCTTTAGCCGGGAAGCTTTTGATTCGCCCTCGATCTGCTTTTGACCTGCTTTTGATCTTCAGACGCAAAAAGCCCAGACACCGCCAATCGCGACTTGGGTGCAGGCTGAACGCAGGTCTCGCGGAGTGGGCCGAGCGGCATGGATGCCGCGAGAGCCGCCCCCCGCCATGGATGGCGGATGGCGGCGGGCCCACGGAGC
>NZ_JBTOPV010000040.1:0-28992 GCF_055284355.1 Pseudomonas sp. HP_01
GTGTTAACGCCGATTCATTGTAGGAGCGCGCTTGCCCGCGAAGGCATCATTCCAGTCAACGCATGATCGCCTGAAACGGCGCAATCGCGAGCAAGCTCACTCCTACGGATCGGTGCACAGCGCAGGTTCAGGTGTTAACGCCGATTCATTGTAGGAGCGCGCTTGCCCGCGAAGGCGTCATTCCAGTCAACGCATAGTCGCCTGAAGCGGCGCAATCGCGAGCAAGCTCACTCCTACGGATCGGTGAACGGCGCAGATTTCGAGTGTTAACGCCGATTCATTGTAGGAGCGCGCTTGCCCGCGAAGGCGTCATTCCAGTCAACGCATAGTCGCCTGAAACGGCGCAATCGCGAGCAAGCTCACGCCTACGGATCTGTGCACAGCGCAGATTTCGAGTGTTAACGCCGATTCATTGTAGGAGCGCGCTTGCCCGCGAAGGCATCATTCCAGTCAACGCATGATCGCCTGAAACGGCGCAATCGCGAGCAAGCTCACTCCTACGGATCTGTGCACGGCGCAGATTTCGGGTGTTAACGCCGATTCAGTGTAGGAGCGCGCTTGCCCGCGAAGGCGTCATCTCAGTCAACACATGGTCGTCTGAAATGGCGGAATCGCGAGCACGCTCCCTCCTGCATGTGTGCGGCGGGATTACAGGAAGGTAAAGACGGTCTCGGCCGGTAGGCGCGATTTCGGCAGTTTGGCGTTGAAATCGCTGTCGCTGCGGTAGCCCAGGCTGACCACGACCAGGCTGGTGAAACCCTGGTCACGCAGACCCAGTTCTTCGTCGAGTTTCTTGAAATCGAAGCCTTCCATCGGTGTCGCATCCAGGCCCAGCGATGCCGCGCCCAGCAACAACGTGCCCAACGCGAGATAGGTCTGCTTTTCCATCCAGTGCTGCAAGTCCTTCTGATCGAATTTATGCATATCCACATAGCCACGACGGGTTTTGTCCTGGCCGGCTTTGGCCTCGTCGCTGGCGAAACGCCCGTCAGCCTCCTCCTGAGCCAGCACCGCGTGCAGGTGCGATTCCGGCATTTCGGTGCGAGTGCAGAACACGATGACGTGGGAGGCATTGAGCATCTTCGCCTCGTTGTAGGCGAAACCACCCTCGGCCGATTTGGCCACGCGCGCTTTGCCCTGCTCATCGGAGGCGACGACGAAGTGCCATGGCTGCGAGTTCACCGAAGACGGACTGTGACGCAGTTGCTCCAGCAACTCGTGGATCGTCTCTTGCGGGATCTTGCGTGAGGCATCGTAGGCTTTGGTGGTGTAGCGCGACTTTGCCAGTGCGGTCAGTTGCATGATGGATCTCCGAAATTAAACACCGAATCAACGAGTCGGCGCAGGCGCGGCGTCGATCTTCACCCGCAGCAGACTGTAAGGCTTTTCGCGCAGGTCCTTGCCGTCGTGGAAACCGGCCTGGCGCTGCAGCTGGTTGGCGGTGAAATACAGATAGCCATCGGGCCCGACCGACAAGGTGTCCGGCCACAGCACGCGAGGATCGTGGACGATGGTCTGCCAGCTGCCATCGGCCAGGCGTTTACGGATGCCGTTGTGTTCGTAGTCGCCGGCGTAAACCGCACCGTTGGCGTCTGCTTCCAGGCCGTCGGACGCACCTTTTTCACCGAGGTCTTTGACCGCAGCGTTCAGTTGCGCCTCGCTCACGCCGGCATCACGCAGCATCGCAGCGGGCACGGCAAACAAGTGGCGGCTGGAAAGCGCGCTGAAATACAGCGTCTTGCCGTCAGGGGACAAGGCGATGCCATCAGACGCAACGGCCATGGTTTTCGGCTTGCCATCCGGGCCTTTGGTGACCAGTGCCGTTTGGCCTTCGACGACCGGTTTGAAGTCAGGGTCGGCCGAAGTGGATTTCGCACCGCTCAAGCGACGGGTCGCCTTGCCGCTGGCGATGTCCATGACGATGATCGCGCCGGGCCCGGAGACGGACGAATCCGTCACGTAAACCGTGCCTTCCTTGCCAGCGCGAAAATCAAAGCGCATATCGTTGACGTAGGTGCTCGGCAAGATGACGTTGGCCGGGAAGACCAGGGTTTTGACCACCTTGTTACTGGCCAGATCAACCGCCACCAGCTTGGCGCCGCCGGCTTTCGGCGCGGCGAAATTCGGGGCGGCGGTGTCCAGCAGCCAGACGCGGCCCTGACCGTCGGCGACCACGCTCTGCACGCTGATCAGCCCTTTGGCCGGGTCTTTTGGGTCTTCTTTGTTGATGGCTGCATCGGGGTAGGCGACGACCTTGCCGTCACGGATTTCACCCACGGTGAAGGGCACGTCGTCGCCCCAGTGCGGGTAGTTGACGAAGATACGCCCGGTTTCCGTCACGGTCACGCCGGTGGGCATGGCGTCGTGGAAGGTGAACACCTGCTCAAGCTGGCCGATGGTTTTCTCCGCCGGTGCATCGGCGGGCAGTGCGTTGGTTGCGATCGTGGCGGCGGTGCCGGTCTGGCTGATCAACGCGACGGACAGGGCCAGCGCTGACAACATCATGTTCTGCTTCATGGACACAAACGGCTCCCGGCCTGCAGCAGCAGGCCATTCAAATAATGGAAACAGGTTCAGAAACCTTCGAGGACGATCTTGCCCTTGGCCTTGCCGCTTTCGATCACGGCGTGGGCGCGGCGCAGGTTTTCGGCATTGATCGCGCCAAAATGCTCTCCAAGGGTGGTCTTCAGCACGCCCTGATCGATCAGGTCGGCAACGCGATTGAGCAGTTCATGCTGGGCAATCATGTCCGGCGTTTCGTAGAGCGAGCGGGTGAACATCAGTTCCCAGTGCAGCGACAGGGCCTTGCGTTTCATCGGCACCACGTCGAGGGATTTCGGGTCATCGATCAGCGCCAATTGGCCTTGGGGTTTCAGGGCCTCGATCAGCTGCGTGAAGTACGAATCGGTGTGGGTCAGGCTGGCGACATGGCTCACCTCGCCGACGCCGATCCGGTTCAGTTGCTCGACCAGCGGCTGGCTGTGATCGATGACGTGGTGGGCGCCCAGGCTTTCGACCCATTCGCGGGTTTCCGGACGCGACGCTGTACCGATCACGGTCAGCTTGGTCAGCTGGCGTGCCAGCTGCACCAGAATCGAACCGACGCCGCCACCAGCACCAATGATCAGCAGGCTGTCACCTTCGCCGCCGCCTTCCTCAACGCCCAGACGGTCAAACAGCAATTCCCACGCGGTGATCGAGGTCAGCGGCAGCGCGGCGGCGTGGGCGTTGTCGAGGCTCTTGGGTTTGTGCCCGACGATGCGCTCGTCGACGAGGTGGAATTCGCTGTAGCTGCCAGGACGTGCGATGGAGCCGGCGTAAAACACTTCGTCCCCGGCTTTGAACAGCGTGACGTCGCTGCCCGTTTCACGAACCACGCCGACGGCGTCCCAGCCGACCACTTTGGGTTCGGTGGCGGCAGAGCCGGCGCGGATTTTGGTGTCGACCGGGTTCACCGAAATCGCTTTGACTTCGACCAGCAAATCACGAGGGCCGGGCGTTGGCTTGGGCAGGTCCATGTCGAGCAGCGCAGTGGGGTCTTCGATGGGCAGACCGTGTTGGGTGAAGGCGACGGCTTTCATGGCGATCTCTTTAGTCAGTGAATAGAAGGTGGCTGAAACGTTGGACCCATCTTGTTCTTGTTCGTTAGGCAGAAAAACCCGCAGAATCCGGCAACACTTTCACAGCTGGAGTGAAAATGATCCGCATCGACGACCTGACCCTGTTCGTTCGCACCGCTGCGCTGGGCAGCTTCTCGAATGCCGCGCGGGAGGTGGATCTGTTGCCGGGGCAAGTCGCGGCGGCCATCAAGCGCCTCGAACGCGAGCTGGATATCCGCCTGTTTGCCCGCTCGACCCGCAGCTTGCGTCTCACCGCTGAAGGCGAGCAGTACTTGCCGACCGCCCAGACGGTGCTCGATACCTTGCGCGATGGCCGGGAAAAGCTGCAGCGGGAGAGCGCTGAGCTGCAAGGCACGCTGCAAGTGGCGGCGCCTTCGGATCTGGGGCGAAACATGCTGCTGCCGTGGCTGACGGATTTTCGCAGTCAGCACCCGGCGCTGAATCTGCGCCTGTTTATCTCCGACCAAGTGGCCGATCTGTTTCGTGATCCGGTGGACGTCGCCATTCGCTACGGCGTGATAGAAGACGCGAACTACATCGCGTTGGCGCTGGCGCCATGGAATCGCCGGGTGCTGGTGGCATCGCCCGAGTATCTGGCGCGCAAGGGCCGACCCATGGTCTCGGACGACTTGCTGCGTCATGAGTGCTTGCTGTTCACCCTGGCGGGTCGGGTCTACGACAAATGGCGGCTCGGTGGGCGGGTGTTCTCGGTGTCAGGCCCATTGCTCACCGATGACGCTGATCTGGTGAGGCGCTGGGCCGTGGCGGGGCAGGGTGTGGCCTACAAGTCGTGGCTGGATGTCTGCGAGGACGTGCACGCCGGGCGGCTGGAACTGTTGCTGCCCGATTACCCGGGCGAGCCGACCCCGCTCAACCTGGTCTGTCCGCACCGCAAACAGTTTTCCCCGGCGGTGCAGCAGTTGCATTCGTTGTTGAAAAACCGGTTTGCTGGGATGGAGAAGGGGTTGCCGGCGTTGTTGTGAGTCCTGTCCAACCCTCTGCATCCATGGCGCAACTCTCGGCACAATGATGTCCCTGCAGGAGCGTGGCTTGTCCCGCGATCGGCTGCAAAGCAGCCGTAAATTGACTACCTCGGGAAACCTTCCACACCCAGATGACCGGTTTTGCGACGACTTCGTCGCCGATCGCGGGACAAGCCACGCTCCTACAAGAGCGCGCGCGGCTGCTCAATGGGAATGACGCGGCTCGCCGCTTCGTGCAATCACCCGCAAATGCAACGTCGCCGGCTCCAGGCATCCGCCGGTGGACAACTGCCCCACCAACTGCCGATACAGCTCCTGCCACGGGGTTTGCGAGGCGGGCATCTTCGGTTCGAACTGCGCGCGGCGTTCGGCCATTTCTTCGTCGCTGACCAGTACGTTAACGCTGCGATTGTTCAGATCCACCCGCAGCCGGTCGTTGGTTTTCAGCAATGCAAGGCCGCCGCCCACCGCGGCTTCCGGCGACATGTTGAGAATCGAGGGGCTGGCCGAAGTCCCGCTCTGCCGGCCATCGCCCAGGCACGGCAGCGAATCGATGCCTTGTTTGATCAGCGCAGACGGCGGCGCCATGTTCACCACTTCGGCGCTGCCGGGATAACCGACCGTGCCGGCGCCGCGGATCACCAGAATGCAGCGCTCGTCGATTTCCAGCGAAGGGTCGTTGATCCGCGCGTGGTAGTCCTCCGGCCCCTCGAACACGATGGCTCGCGCCTCGAAACTGTTCTCGGCGCCCGGCTCGGACAGGTAAGTCTTGCGGAACGCCTCGCCGACCACCGACATCTTCATGATCGCGCTGTCGAAAAAATTGCCGCTCAGCACGATGAAGCCGGCGCGGTGTTTGAGCGGGTCTTCGTAGGGACGGATGACGTCGGTGTCGTGGGCGACGGCATTTCGCACGATGTCGCCGATGGTTTTCCCGGAAACCGTGCCGCAGTCTTCGTGCAGCTTGCCGGCCTTCTGAAGCTCGTGCATCACCGCCGGCACGCCACCTGCGCGGTGGAAGCCTTCGCCCAGATACTTCCCGGCCGGCATGCAATTGACCAGCAACGGCACGTCTTCGCCGATGCGCTGCCAGTCGTCGAGGCTCAACTCGACGCCCATGTGCCGGGCGATGGCGATCAGGTGAGGCGGGCAGTTGCTTGAAGCACCCAGCGCCGAGGCCACTGCAATCGCGTTTTCAAAGGCTTCACGGGTCATGATCTGCGAAGGGCGCACGTCTTCACGAACCAGGTCGCAAATTCGCTTGCCAGTCATGTACGCCATCTGCCCGCGCTCGCGGTACGCCGCCGGAATGCTCGCGCAACCGGGAAGCGACATGCCCAGCGCTTCGGCCAGCGCGTTCATCGAAAGCGCCGTGCCCATGGTGTTGCAGTGGCCCACCGACGGCGACGCGGCGGTGGTCATTTCCATGAAACCTTCGTAATTGATCTCTCCTGCGGACAGCAGATTTCGCGCATGCCAGAGCACCGTGCCCGAGCCGATCAATTCGCCTTTATGACGACCGTCCAACATCGGCCCGCCAGACAGCACAATGGCCGGCAGGTCGGTGGTGGCCGCCGCCATCAGACAGGCCGGGGTGGTTTTGTCGCAGCCGGTGGTCAGGACGACGCCATCCAGCGGGTAGCCGTGAAGAATTTCCACCAGCCCGAGGTACGCCAGGTTGCGGTCCAGGGCAGCGGTCGGCCGGCGGGTCTGCTCGGCCATCGGGTGCACCGGAAACTCCATGGGAATCCCGCCCGCATCGCGAATGCCGGCTTTGACCCGCTGGGCGAGTTCCAGGTGATGACGGTTGCAGGGCGCCAGATCAGAGCCCGTCTGGGCGATGCCGATGATCGGTCGGCCCGATTGCAGCTCCTCGCGGGTCAGGCCGTAGTTCATGTAGCGCTCGACGTACAGCGCCGTCATGTCAGCGTGTTCCGGATCATCGAACCATTGCTGGCTGCGAAGCGGGCGTTTCGGCGTGTCGGACATGGTTCGGGTCTCTCTTGGAATTAGGTGTGCTGCGTAGGTGTTCAGCGTTACAACAAACCGCGCACGGCGAGATTGCGTATCAACGCGCCGACGCCGAACCTCCACGGCGCCGCGTCACTGCTGTGGGTCACCTCATTGTGCAGGCCGCCGAACAGGCTGCTGCTGATACTGACCTGATCGCCCAGCTTGTGGGTAAAACCCCCGCCGGCATGCTCGCGGTCGGCGGTCGGGGCGAAGAGGGTGCCCAGAAACAGCAGGAAGCCGTCCGGGTATTGATGGTTGGCGTTGAGCGCCTGTCCGGCGATGTCCGCCGGATCGCGGCTGATCTGCGACATCGAGCTTGAGCCTTTCATCACGTAGCCGTCGTCGCCTTTTACCTGCAGATCGACCACGCAGTTGCGCACGTCATCCAGGGAGAAAGTTTCGTCGAACAGCCGAATGAACGGGCCGATTGAGCACGAGGCGTTGTTGTCCTTGGCCTTGCTCAACAGCAGCGCGCTGCGGCCTTCGAAGTCACGCAGGTTGACGTCGTTGCCCAGCGTCGCGCCGTGGATCTGCCCGCGGCTGTTCACTGCCAGCACCACTTCGGGCTCGGGGTTGTTCCACTCCGATTTCGGATGAATACCCACCTGGCTACCGCTGCCTACCGCCGCCAGCACCGGCGCTTTGGTAAAAATCTCGGCGTCCGGCCCGATGCCCACTTCAAGGTACTGCGACCACATACCTTGCTCGATCAGCAGTGCCTTGAGTGTGCTGGCTTGTTCGGAGCCCGGCTTGATGTTGCGCAGGTTGTCGCCGATAGCGTTCTGCACGATGGCGCGCACGCTTTCCGCCTTGGCCGGATCGCCTGCCGCCTGCTCCTCGATCACCCGCTCGATCATGCTCGCGGCGAAGGTCACCCCTGCGGCCTTGATCACTTGCAGGTCCGCTGGCGCCAACAGGTACGGCTTGCTGGCATCGGGCGTTGCAGTCGAATTCGCCAGCAACTCCTCAATGCTGGCGACGCGCGTGCCGTGGGCTTCGCGCACGGCAGCCACCGGCGATTCCAGCTCCAGCAAGTCGCTCAAAGTAGCGAAGCTCGACGAAAGATCGAACACCCCGTCGTTGCGCAACACCACGGGCGACGGGCCGCCGACTTTACCGGGCACCCAGGCGCGGCCGATCAGCGTGCCATTCAGGCCGTCGGCGGGGAGGGTATTTTCGGGAGTGAGCTGAATCGGCATGGTGAAGTCCTCAACGCTTTTTATGATTTATAAGCGACCCTAATCAGCACCGGCGATAAACTCCAATGACATCTGTTCAGTAATCGATAACACTGGGTTATCGCTCATCAAGGCCGCGCTCATGTCAGACATTTCCTTCTCCACAGTCTGTAACTGGCTCAAGTTCAAGCATCTGGTGCTCATCGAAACCCTCGCGCGCACCCGCAATATGCACACGGCGGCACAGCACATGAACCTCAGCCAGCCGGCGGTGAGCAAAATGCTGCGGGAGATCGAGCGGCTGCTGGGTTTTGATGTGTTCGAGCGTCTGCCGCGCAACATGCCGCCGACCGCCCTTGGTGAACACGTGGTGCGCTATGCGCAGATCGCTCTGAATGACGCGAGCAAGTTCGTTGATCAGATCAGCAGCCTGCGTGAGGGCGGGCATGGTTTCCTGAAGGTGGGGGCGATCTTCGCGGCGACCGCGGTGGTGCTGCCGGAAGCCATCGTGCAGCTGAAAGCGCGCTGGCCGTTGCTGTCGATCGAGGTGGTTGAGCAGACCAGCGACCACCTGATGGAAATGCTCGACGACAAAAAGCTTGATCTCGCAGTGGCGCGCTACACCAACGAAAACCAGCAGCAGGTGTACGACTTTCAGGCGCTGGCGCCGGAGCCGTTCTGCATGGTGGTCAACAGTCGCCACCCGCTGACGGAGCTGGCGCAGACGCCTTTGCAAGAACTCGGAAACTGGCCATGGATTCTGTACCCGCTGGGCACCCCGATCCGCGCGCGCATGGAGCAGGCCTTCGCCAAGGCCGGCATCCCCACCCCGAAGAACACCATCGACACCATCTCGATGCAGACCTTTCTGCAAGTGCTCCAGGCAGGGCCAATGATCGCCATGTTGCCGGCGTCCATGGCGCAGCCGCATCTGGATACTGGCCTGCTGAGAGTGCTGAACACGCCGCTGAAACTGGCGCCCCAGGATTACGGAATCCTCACCCGTCGAGGTGAGCCATTGCTCGGTGCTGCGTCGGAATTTGCCGAGATTCTGCTGGCGAATGCGCGGCTGGCCCATCAGTGACCGATAACGCTGCGTTATCAATCAATGGAAACAAGTCATTATCTTAATCAATACCGTTGTCAGTACCATCGCTCCGTGTTTCGACCCTCACATAACAACAATACAGGCGCCTTTGAGTGCCTGGAGGTCCCACCATGGAAACCGTTTCCCAGCGCCTGCCCGACTCTTCGGGTCCCGGGCAAGCCAGCTTTGAAGACCGCACCTACCGCAAAGTCATCCTGCGCATCCTTCCCGTCCTGCTCCTGTGTTACATGGCGGCATATCTGGACCGCGTGAACATCGGCTTCGCCAAGCTGGACATGCTCAACGATCTGCAATTCAGCAACACCATCTATGCCCTCGGCGCGAGCATGTTCTTCTGGGGCTATTTCCTCTTCGAAGTCCCGAGCAATTTGCTGCTGCATCGCTTTGGCGCGCGGTTCTGGATCGCCCGGATCATGCTCACTTGGGCCATCGTCTCCATGGCTGTCGCGTTTACCGTGCCGCTGGCGAAGTTTTTCCACATCGAGTCGGAAACCATGTTCTACGTGCTGCGCTTTTTGCTCGGCATCTGTGAGGCTGGGTTCTTTCCCGGCGTCATCCTTTACCTCAACTACTGGTTTCCAACTCGGCGGCAGAGCCGGGTGATGGCGGGTTTCCTCATGGCAATGCCGATCAGTCTGACGCTGGGTGGTGTGATTTCCGGCTGGCTGATGACCCGCATGCAGGGCGTCAACGGCATGGCCGGCTGGCAATGGCTGTTGATCATCGAAGGCCTGCCTTCGGTGGTCATGGCCTTCGTGGTGCTGGCGTTAATGGCCAATAACATCGACGCGGCCAAATGGCTGTCGCCCCAAGAGAAGGCCATGCTCAAGGCCAACCTGGAGACCGACAGCAAAGGCAAGGCGACCAACCTGCGCGAGGTGTTTTTGAACGGACGCGTGTGGCTGCTGGTGCTGATCCTGCTGACGTTCAACACCGGGTTCTACGGGCTGGCGTTCTGGATGCCATCGATCATCAAAAGCGCCGGCGTCTCCAACCCCATGGACATCGGCCTGCTGACGGCGATTCCGTATGGCATCGCCGTGATCGCCATGACCCTCAACGCTCGGCACTCCAACAAGACCGGCGAGCGTCGCTGGCACGCAGCGATTCCGGCGATCATTGGTGGTATCGGCTTGATCCTCAGCGCCTACTTCGCCAGCAACGTGGTGCTGTCGATCATCTTCCTCAGCGTGTCCGCCTCCGGCGTGCTGAGCCTGATGCCCATCTACTGGACCCTGCCAGGCACCGTGCTGTCCGGCGTCGCGGCCGCTGCGGGGATCGGCATGATCAACGCCATCGGCAACCTGTCGGGATTCACCGGCTCGATGATCACCGCCGTCGCCGAGAACCTCACGGGCAACATCAACAACGGCACCTACGTGCTGGGCGCCTGTTTGTTCATCAGCGCCGGACTGATTCTGTCCATCCCGAGGGGGATGCTGGGCAATCACAAGGTCCAAGCGCCTGCGCGGGGCGAGGTGCTTTCTCACGCGTAAACGAGATAAAGCGTACGCCGCCTTTCCCTGTGGGAACCGGCTTGCTGGCGAGCGCGTCCTGTCAGTTGTTAAAAAGGTAACTGACCCACCGCGTTCGCGGGCAAGCGCGCTCCTACAGGTGATTTGCGCCGTGCGTTAATCTGCGTTGGTGTTGGTAATCCGCGTTGGATGACCGCACCCACAGGTATGAAATCGCAGGTGAAATGGCATGGACCGCGGTCTGCCTCTGCACGAAGGGCGAAATGGCATGGACCGCGGTCTGCCTCTGCACGAAGGGCGAAATGGCATGGACCGCGGTCTGCCTCTGCACGAAGGGCGAAATGGCATGGACCGCGGTC
The DNA here is from genome assembly GCF_055284355.1 of Pseudomonas sp. HP_01. NCBI lineage: Bacteria > Pseudomonadati > Pseudomonadota > Gammaproteobacteria > Pseudomonadales > Pseudomonadaceae > Pseudomonas > Pseudomonas sp. HP_01. Next base: position 10,737 of record NZ_JBTOPV010000040.1, read on the forward strand.
TGCCTCTGTGCGAAGGGCGAAATGGCATGTATTGCGGTCTGCCTCTGCCCGAAGGGCGTAGGAGCGCGCTTGCCCGCGATCTGGCGCGCAGCGGCAGTAAACCGGTGAATGCGGTGTGTCAGCGAGAACAACGTGCGGCGCCAGCGCAGGATTTGCGCTCGCGGCAGATACAAATCCGTAGGAGCCGGCTTGCTGGCGAACGCGTCCTGTCAGTTGATGGAGAGGTGACTGACCCACCGCGTTCGCGGGCAAGCGCGCTCCTACAGGTGATTTGCGCCGTCCGCTAATCTGCGTGTCTGATGGTAATCCGCGTTGGATGACCACCCCTCAGGTATGAAAACGCAGGTGAAATGACGTGAATCTCGATCTGCCTCTGCCCGAAGGGCGTAGGAGCGCGCTTGCCCGCGATCTGGCGCGCAGCGGCAGTAATTCAGGCGAATGCGGTTTGTCAGCGAGAACAACGTGCGGCGCTAGGCGCAAAATTTGCGCTCGCGGCAGATGCAAATCCGTAGGAGCCGGCTTGCTGGCGGACGCGCTGGCTCAGGCGGTGAAGATGTCGGCTGACACGGCGCATTCGCCAGCAAGCCGGCTCCCGCAGGGTGATTGAGTTCACCTGATATGAGGCGGTGTCGGCATTGAGCAGTGATCCGCTCCTTTTCTAACCGCCATCGCCAGCCGCGATGGCAGGCTCGCCATTGCCTGATGTACGCAGCTCTCGGTCACTCCTAGCATCGGTCGCACATGACCTCGCCGTCGGCGAAATGGAGAAGACCCTGTGAGAAATTTCCGGATTGGCCAGATCGTCCCCAGCTCCAACACCACCATGGAAACCGAGATCCCGGCGATGCTGACGTCGCGGTACTCCCTGTTCCCGGACGAACGCTTCACTTTCCATTCCTCCCGCATGCGCATGATGAAAGTCAGCCCAGAAGAATTGAAGAAGATGGACATCGACAGCGACCGCTGCGCGCTGGAGTTGAGTGATGCGCGGGTCGATGTCATGGCGTACGCCTGCCTGGTGGCAATCATGTGTCAGGGCGCCGGTTACCACAAAGTGTCCCAGGAACGCCTGGGCAAAACCGTGGCCAGCAATGCCTCCGACGCACCCGTGCTGAGTTCGGCCGGGGCGTTGATCGACAGCCTCCACATGCTCGACTACAAGAAAGTGTCGATCATCACGCCCTACATGAAGCCACTCACCCAACAGGTCATCGACTACATCGAAGCGGCCGGAATCGAGGTGGTGGACGCCATCAGCCTCGAAGTCTCCGACAACCTGCAAGTCGGACGGCTCGACCCGATGGACCTGATTTCCCACGCCGACCGGCTCAACATCGGGCAAGCCGACGGCATCGTTCTGTCGTGCTGCGTGCAGATGCCATCGCTGCCCGCCATCCAGGTCGTACAGGATCGACTGGACAAACCGGTGCTGTCCGCGTCCGTGGCGACCGTCTACCAGATGCTCAAGACCCTCGGCCTTAAGGCGCAAGTTCCCAACGCCGGCCATCTGTTGTCGGGCGCGTTCTGAGGCGATGGCTGACGAGGTACTATGGCGGCCACTCAGGCCAGCACGCCCGGTACCCCACATGAAGCTCGACCCTGTCTCGCTGCGCCTCTTCGTCAGCGTCGTCGAAGAAGGCACCATTGCTGCCGCCGCCAAGCGCGAACACATTGCGGCGGCGGCCGTCAGCAAGCGGCTCAGCGAACTGGAAGAGCTGCTCGACTCGCGACTGCTCACCCGCACCAACAAAGGCATCACGCCGACGGACGCCGGCCTGTCGCTGCTGTTCATGGCCCGCAGCGCACTGAACACCCTCAACGACATCGTCCTGCAGATGCGCGACTACTCCAACGGTACCCGCGGCTCGGTGCACGTGCTGGCGAACATCTCCGCGATCACCCAATTCATGCCCGGCTTGATCAAGTCGTTCATGGCGCTTTACCCGCTGATCAACATCGTCCTCGAAGAACAACAAAGCCTGGCGATCACCAAAGCCGTCGCCGAAAACCGCGCCGAGATCGGCATCTTCACGCGCCTGCCCCATGGCGCCGACATCGAAGTCTTCCCGTTCCGCACCGACCGCCTCGTATTGATCGTGCCCAACGACCACCCGCTGGCAGGCCGCGAATCCGTGCGCTTCAGCGACACCCTCGACCACGAATACGTCGCCCTGCGCAGCGGCACCCACCTGAATTTCCAGCTGATCAAAGCCGCCAACGACCTCGGCCGGTCCCTGAGAATCCGCATGGAAGTCGCCAGCTACGACGCCCTGAGCCTGATGGTGCAGGCCGGCGTCGGCATCGGCATCATGCCCGAGGGCAGCGTAGGGATTTACCGAATGGACGGTGCGAAAGTGGTTCAGCTGGAAGAGGAATGGGCCAGCCGCGAACTGAACGTCTGCGTGAGGTCGCGGGACGGGTTGTCGGTGGCGGGGGAGCTGTTTTTGCGGCATGTGTTGGCGGGTTGAGGTTGATCGCCGGTATCCTCAACCATCGCCAATGGACCCTCCATCCCCATGCTGATTTTTGATTGCACACAAGACGCCGCTGATTTTTTCTCGAAAAAAGTAAAAGGCAAAATCATCAGCGCTGTGCAGCCCGCCGCTGCTGCCCAATCGCTGGAAGCGGACAGCGCAGCCCACGATCGAGTGGATCGCTGGCAACTGCACGTCACCACATTCGGCAAGACCCATGTCCTGCTCGCCATGAAAGTCGACACGCGCTACGCGATGATGTTCGTCGGCCTGAAACGCAACGACATGAAGGGTTTTCTGGAGCAGTTCAACTCACGGTATCTCGCTGAACTGCTCGTGCTGGCGGTCAACGTACGCGGGGAAATGCCACCTCAGGCCGAGCTCCAGCGACACGTCGACGTGTGGGAAGAAAGCCTCCAACCTGTGCATTTCTTCAAGCGTAGCGATCGGAGCGTTCAGGCGCATATCAATGATGTGCTCTACATGGCTGCATACGATGCCTACGAAGGAGAAGGGCTGCCAGTTGAGGCGCCGAGTCTCATCGCCTTCGGTGAGGTGCCCAACGGTATGCTCCGATCAATCAGGGGCGGGGATGACTTCATTCCGGCTGAGCTGGAGCTGAAGCAGGCTTTTCCGAGGTTCGGAATGGTGATGACCGAGGTGGAGATTTCGGAGGGGTATAAGAGCTGGAGGTCACGTCGACGTGAGCACGATCTTGGGCCTGAATTTGAGGATTAACACATAGAAGATCAGGACTTCGCGTGCAAAAAGCGCCTATGTTGAGCCACTTGAAAGAACGCTCGAATCGCTCCAAACCATGATGCAGCCAGTGTAAGGAAGCACAGATGAACAGACTTGAACGGATCAAAGGCTGCCTGCTCGGCGGCGCGGTGGGCGATGCGCTGGGTGCGCCGGTCGAATTTCTCAAATGGAACGACATCCGCGCCACGTTCGGTGCGCGTGGCATTGTCGATTTTGCCCCGGCTTACGGGCGACTTGGTGCCATCACCGACGACACGCAAATGATGCTCTTCACCGCTGAAGGCCTGCTGCGCGCCCATGTGCGCGGTATCTCCCGGGGTATTTGCCACATACCCGGCGTCATTCACCATGCGTTGCTGCGCTGGCTGATAACCCAGGATTACTCGTCTGCCATCACAAGCGTCAGCCTGGATGGCTGGCTGGTGAAGGAGCGCGAGTTGTGGTCCCGTCGCGCGCCCGGCCTCACCTGTCTAAGCGCATTGAAGGCCAGTGCGGAATTTGGCTCTTTCGCTCAAAACGACAGCAAAGGCTGCGGCGCCGTCATGCGCGTCGCCCCGTGCGCTTTCTTCCGCAATGCCTTCGACAACGCCGCTGAATCCGGGCGTCTGACCCACGGTCATCCAACGGGCTACCTGGCAGGCGGTCTTTTCGCCGACATTCTCCAGCGCATTGTCGACCGCGAGGACAGCCTCGAAGACGCCATCGCCAAAAGCCTGTCCGAGCACGGGGGCAAACCCGGCATGGAGGAAACCCGAGCGATCGTCGAGCACGTGCTCTTCTTTAGCAACGAAGGCCACCGCCCAACCCCCGAGCGGATCGACGAACTGGGCGGCGGATGGATTGCCGAAGAAGCCTTGGCGATTGGCATCTGGTGCGCACTGACTGCCACATCGTTCGAAGACGGCGTGATCAATGCCGTGAATCACAGCGGGGACAGTGACAGCACCGGGCTGATTGCCGGGCATTTGCTGGGTATTCAGTACGGTGTCGAGGCGATTCCGGATCGCTGGCTTGCGCCGCTTGAGTTGCGGGGAGTAATTGAGGCGGTGGCGGAGGATATCGAGCGCGTGCCTAGGGATTTCTCGGGGTATGGCGGGGAGTTTGATGATGAGGTTTGGGAGCGGTATCCGGGGGGCTAGTCCTGGAAAGTTTTTTTGCATCACCTTTTACCGACTTAGGTGCCGTGATACTCGGGCTTCAACTCGCGAGTGGGCAGGAGGGCATCCTCCCCCGAGTGTGTCGGCGACTTTACGCGGGCGGCTTCTAGCGCGTCATGAGCGCTGCTTTGCGATTTGGCCGGCCACGTGGGCATCAATCTCGCTGCCGAGCTTGGTGTCGAAAAGGGTCAGGCGTAGGGCTTGAAGTCGTTGCTGTCGCGAGTCAGTAGCTGCATCAGCTTGGGATGAATAAATAGCTTTTCCTTGCCAACCTGCGCCTCTTGCAGAACGCCGATGGCGACTAGCTCTTTGAGATAACGGGAGGCGGCTTGACGCTGGGCAATCTGTTTGTCTACGACGTTGCTGATGCGGCAGTAGGGCTGCTCGAAAATCACGTCCACCAGCTCACGGGAATAGTTTTTCGGCAGTTGATCGCGCACAAACTGAGTGGTGTGTTCGGACAGGCTGCGTATGGCGGCAATTTTGGCAGTGGTCCAGCGAGCCGTTTCTTCCACCGCACTGAGCATATACAGCAGCCAGGGTTCCCAGGCCTGTTCGCGGGTGACATTCAGCAGAAGGCGGTAGTAGTCGGCTCGGTGGGCGATGATGTAGCGGCTGAGGTAGAGAATTGGCAGATTCAGCAGACCTTCGTGGATGAGATACAGGGTGTTGAGCACGCGCCCGGTGCGGCCATTGCCATCGGTGAACGGGTGGATGGCCTCGAACTGGTAATGAGCCACAGCCATGCGTACCAGCGGGTCTAAGTCCGTTTCGTTGTGCAGAAAGCGCTCCCAGTTGGCGAGCAGATCGCGCAAACGGTCTTCACCCTCCGGTGGGGTGTAGATGACATCTCCGGTGCGGTCGTTGGCGAGCTGGGTACCGGGCACTCGACGGATGTCCATGTCTACGCCCTTGAGCGTGCGGCAGATCTCGACTGCCGTGCCGGTGGAGAGTGGCCCCTCGGCCAAGGACTGATAGCCATGATGCAAGGCCTTGCGGTAGCGCAGGGCTTCATTGGTGGCCGGGTCGGCGTGGTTATCGCCATCCTGGGCATGCTGAAAGAGCAGGTCCGTAGTGGTGACGATACTTTCGATCTCCGAGCTGTCTTTGGCTTCCAGCAACGGGGTGGTGTTGATCAGCACCGTCTGGTTTGGGGTTAGCTCGGCCGCCTGCTTCAACTCGGCCAGTGCCGCGCGGGCCTCGATACAGCACTTGAGCACTGCACGTGTTTCAAGCTCGGCTGCCGGTGGCAAGGGCGGAAGCTGGTTATAAGGCTTGTCGGCCTGCCAGGGGAGGGGGGATGCGGTCATGGATGCGATCCTGATTCTTCGGGTATCCACCTAAAGGCAACGGCGCTCTGGTGAGCACCCTTTTCAGGGCGTCAGCGTAGACATGTGGGAATAACGTGTCGCTAAATTTTGCTTTTAGCGACATGTTCCGTTCTCGTGTCGCCGATGGCGACATGTGCGAAAGCCCCTGGGAATTGATTTGTGGGTTTGCGGTGGTTTGAGCTTAAGAAATATAGGCTCCTGTTCAAGTTTTAGCGCGTGAACGCTCGTATGGAAAAATCAGGCAGCAGTGGAAAGATGTATTTCTTCATTTAATAGTATCGAGTTCTTGATCGGTCTCGAGCGCAGGAGATTGAGCTCGATGGGTATGACTACCCATCTTCACCCGGTGCACGCGAATACCTGGCTCCTTCACGGTGAACTACTAAGAAATCCTTAGTAGTTGCGTGCCCCGTCAGCTCTTCATTCATTGAGGCTGGCCTTCAGTCGAGATCGAAAAATTGAACTGTATTGGGACTTGGGAAACATCTGTGTTGGTGTTTTCTGATGCGATGATACATTTGATAAATTGTTGTCTGTATCACGCCTTTTGTGCAGCAGTGGGGTGCAATCAATGAGGATCATCGGGTAGCATTGTTTTTCATTTGGAAGTGAGCAGGGAGCTAAAAATGTCGTTTGACGCATTTATGCAGGTGGATGGAGTAGAAGGTGAGTCGTTGGATGCTGACCATAAGGGTTGGATCGAGCTGCTTTCTTATCATTACGACGCATTCCAGTCGATCAGCCAGTCAGCGAGTTCCAATGGCGGGGCCTCCGCGGGCGGTGTCGCACTGGGCGATTTCCAGATCAGCAAATATATAGATCGGGCAACACCCAAGCTCTTCGAGCTGTGCTGCAGAGGCTCGCACATCAAGACGGTGACGATTCGCATACATCGTTCTGGTGGTGAGAAGTTCAAATACATGGATATCGTGCTTGAGGAAGTGTTGATCGCGACTGTCAGTGGACAGGGTGCCGATCAGGGTGGTTTTCCTGTGGAAATCATTAGCCTAAATTATGGCCGTATCAAGTTCGAATATTCCCAACAGCGTCGCGCTGATGGCGGTAGTGCAGGGATTGTGTCCGGAGGTTGGGACAGAACCGCCAACAAACCATTCGCGTAAGGAAACGCAACATGGCAGACGATGGAGAGTTTCGCGTGGCGCTGAGCTTTGCTCAGATGGCTGCGATCTTGACGCAAGAGTCGCTCACACCTGCGGAGATAATGTCGAACCGTATCTTCGGGAGTCTGCGCCTTGTTGGCGGTATTGTAGAGCTGGCAGGTTCAGGCGTACTGTGCGCAGTCCCAGAGCCAACGATGATTACCAAAATCGGATGTGTCGCGATGGGCGTGCATGCTTCCGACCAGCTTTCGGCAGGAGCGACTCAGCTTCTAACCGGCAAAGAGACTGACTCTTTTGCTTTCAAGGCAGGGTCATCTGCTGCTGAAGCGCTCGGCACCTCTAGAGGGGTAGGCCAGGTGATCGGTCTGGCTACGGAGTTTGCCGTTCCCCTTTCTACGGCTTCGCTGTACAACGCGTTCAGAGTGTCGTCCGTGCGAGCAGGCCGAATATCGATCGTCACGAGCGAAAAAATGCCAAATGTACCTAAGAATTTGGGCGGAGGGCATGCACAGCGCAAGCATGTAGGTAAGGACATTGGTTACTTAGTCACAAGGTTCGCATCGAAAAAGGTAGATGTGTCATCCACGTTCTATAGCTTGGACGTGGCAGAGTGGGCGGTCAGTCGTGCACTTCAAAAAAACAGGCTTAAGATCTTAATGTATTCCAAAGCTAAATTCTTGTTAAGGCATGAGCAATACACCTTTGATACTATTCTTGAAAAAGCTGTAGGCTGGGGCATCACCAGGTGGGACCAGTCCAAGACTCTGAAAATGTCGAAGATTACCATCACAATTAAATATTCCGAGTATAACCATATGCCCTACTATATCGTCACTGCATTCCCATCGTTGTGAGGTGATACGTTGAGCAAATACATGCACTTGCACAGTTTTATGTATGAGGTTGGCGAAGGTGTCGGCGAATTTTTGTCGGACGAAGAAAAGCAGCACTTCAAGCCGCTGACCCTACCTGAGATTGTAAAAAAGTCTTTTGCTAAGGGCGGGGTGCTAAACCTGGTTCATGCCTTAGTCCTAAAGCGTCAAATAAAGCTATATATAAGAAAGCACATGACCGCTGAAGGGTTGGAGTATGTCTATCCCCCTTTTGGGCAGGAAACATCGTTCGCGGAAGATTATTTTGAGGGTGATCTGTTTGTGTTTTTGACTGACGTCCTGATGTTGCTGAACAGAGAAATCAAAGTTAGAGCCCCAAAAATTTTCAGATTCTTACTATGAGTACGTCCGCAGGTTTAATCTTGTAGGTCTGAATATGCAATACAGCTATATACTCGGATTCATGTTTTCTGTCGGCGATGCAGTTGGCGAGTTCCTGGATGAAGAAGAAAAGAAAGGATTTAAACCCCTCACGCTTCCCCAGATAGTCAAGGAATGCATCGGCTATGGGTTGCTTGATCTGCTGCACGCAATCCTATTCAAACGAGAAATAAAGACCTATATCCGAAGGAATATGACGCCCGAAGGTCTGCAGTACGTCGATCCCCCATTTGGTCAAGACACCTCCTTCGCCGAAGATTACTTTGAAGGCGACCTGTACGTATTCCTGACCACCGTATCCGCACTGCTCGACGGCGAAATCAAAATCCGAAGAAAAAAGCTCTTCGGATTCTAGCCGGCAAGGGTCAAGCGGCGTTCTTAAAAATGATTGGCGCTGCGATCCCGCCTACCTCCCCCCAAGCAACCGCCGCGCAATCTCATCCGTCTCCATCACTGATATCTCCTGCACCTCTCCAAACTCCGTCCCCCCACCCGGCAACGTCCCCGCCACATGAAAGTGCACATGCCCGATCGCCTGGCCCGCCGGCACGCCGTTGTTCTGCCAGACCGCAATCCCCGTTTTCGCGTACGCCTTTTCAATCAGCCTCGCGGCATTGCGCACTTCAACCGCCACCGCCGCCGCTTCCTCGTCGGTCATTTCCAGCAACGAAGGCACGTGGCGTTGGGGCAGCACCAGCACGTGCGGATGACCCCGTTGTTCGCGGGTCACGAAGGTCGCGGTGTGCGTTGTGCAGGAGAGGATGGTGTAGGGCCGTTTGCCTTTCAGATACGCGCAGAACGCGCAGTCGGGGTTGTCCGGCATGTCCAGGCTGGTGTTCGCGCTCATGATGACCTCAATGACGAGAGGAAGGACTGCAGCTCCAGACGATCAAGTTTTCGATAGTCGTCGGGGCGAACGACGATGCGCAGTTCGTCGCAGACCTTCGAGTTGCGGGAGGCGAACATGAACGAGAGCAGGGTGAAGCGGATGGCGTCCTGAGCGGGCAGGACGCTGGACAGTCGCGCCTGTCCGCCGCCGATCACCGGGATCGAGATCGTCCCGCCGTTGCCGCGCCGGGACACTTCGGCCCACAGCGCGAGCAAGCCCTTCCACACTTTGTCCGGCGTGGAGCGCGCGACGTTCTGGGCGTCCATTTCGCAGTAGGCCAGGAAGAAGATCAGCCGGTGCGCATGCTTGAGCGTGGCGATGGTGCCGACGCCGTATTGCACGTGCTTGCCTGGCTTGTTGAGTGTGCCGATGCAGGGCGTATTGACCAGCGCGTCGTCCAGATGACGATCTAGTTCTTTCAGGTCGCCGCCGTAGAGCACCTGAAGCGCCTGACCCTGCAGGCTGGAGGTGGCAATGATGTTCGGCGTTTCCGTGTCGAAGGTGTCGTTGGTGCCGATCACCAGATGGCCGGTCTCCTTGAGGATGTCCCCGGGCACGATGGTGATCCGCGTTTTCGGCGCGTTGTATTCCTCGGCAATCGGGCGCGGCCAGGCCTTGAACAGCGCGGCCGAAACTGACAACGCGATGATCGCCATCAGGATGCCGAAACCCTCCATTGCATGGCTGCCGGGGTAAATGACGTTGAAAGTCTGCATGATCGTCGACAGTCCGCCGACGCAGGCGAACAACGCCACCAGGAAGTGGCGCCAGAAGCGCCACGTTTGCATGTCTTGAAGAATGGTCATCACATGCCCAACTCGTCGTAGATTCTGCCCACATACCGATGGGGACCCTGCATCTCGCTCTTCGCGTAGCCGTCGATGTAGTTGTCCAGCGCGTACTGAATGATTTTCGGCTGGAAAGAAACCGAGACGCTGAAGTGTTTTTGATCGATGAGCGGCTGGGGAATGTTGTCCATGACGATGTTTCTGCTTTGGCAGAGATTGGCGATGACGATCGGAAGATCGAGTTCGAGAATGACCTCGATTTCATAAGCAAGAAACGAATCCCCGTCGCCGCCTTTGCGACGGCCATCTTCGCTGCCGAGAAAGATGACTTGCTTGGTGTTGTTCAGGCGTTCACGCAGTCGGCGTTTGATAGTCTCTGGCGAACTGCTGTCCCGCGCCTCGAACAAGTCATGGGCATTGAAAAAGTCGAAGTCGATATTCTCGTTCTGCTTCCAGGCTTTCATCAGCCAGTAATGTTTGATGTCTTCACTGGCGAACGCGATGTAAGTCTTGTTGCGATAACTCATGATGAACTTCCTGTAGTGAAACGAAGCGGTTGTTCGCTTCGTTGGTTGAGGCGCTCAGTCCATTGATTGCCGATTGACGCGCGCGCGGAAGCGCCGCGTGGGTTAGCGGTGCGACATATTCATGGGAAGTTAAAAAGCCGGCTTGTGGCCGGCTTCTCGGTGACGGGTTTGATTAGTTTTTGGCTAACCGCACCCGTCCGCAAAAGTGCGCGCTGCAAAGAGGCGCTTGTAAGGTAGACCGGGCAGGTCGCGGAGACGGTGCCAGGTCGATCACCCATCCGCGTGTGGCTGACGGGTGCTAAAACGAAGGCGTGCAGGATACCCATGTTGCTGGCGTCTGCCCAGTTCCGAAACACGCTCATTGCGCACCTCACCGCAACGTTGCCGGATGGCGGCGGTTGTTGAGCGTCGACCACCAGAAGATCCACCCCAGAATCTGAATGTGCTGGGCCTGCACTTGTTCGGCGCTGAAAATCTCGTCCGGGTACTCGGCGCAATTATGGCTGCGCAAACGCAACCCGCCGCCCGGCAGGCGATACAGGTATTTCACCCGCAGCATACCGTCGTGTTCGAGGGCGTACATTTCGCCATCAATGATCTGCACGCGCCCGCGATCAATGCCGATCAACGAACCGTCCTGGATCTTGTCCGCCATGCTGTTGCCGACCATCGCCACGCAGATCGCGTTGTGCAGCTCCACGTCCATGGTTTCGAGCACCCGCCGGGACAGGCGCACTTTGTGGTTATGGATTTCGCCCACCGCCGTGCGGCCGGAGCTTTGCGTTTGCAGTTCGGTATAGACCGGCATTTCCAGTTCTTCGCGCACACTGCGTTCGGGCCGGGAGGGGTGAGCCTCTGGCTTCACGCCGCTGTCCCGGTCCTGTCCAGGGTGCTTGGGGCCCTCGCCGCTGCGCAGCCAACGCGCGTTGACGCTCAGCAGTTCCGCGACCTCTTCAATGCGCGCCATGGGGATGCCGCGCTTGAACCAGTTGTTCACGTGCTGTGGCGTAACTTTTCGGTTGGCGGCAAAGTCCGTCGCGGAGAGATGGCACTCTCGCAGAAGGCCGCGCAGTCGATCACCTGATGTATTCATGGGCCGAAGTTTACGGCGGGTTGAAGCTCGTTTAAATGAACGAAGTGTTCAAATGAGCAGGCCGTCATGCTTGCGCGTGAATGTAGGGATTACAACCTTCGGCAGTTTTTGTAGGCCGATTCGTTCACTGTTTTCGTTTGCGTCAACAATGATTGAAATCGACGTCGATCATGGACTTGAGCAATTAACGGGTACGAAGGCCTGACTAAAGCGGCTTTCACGAAAGTCTGGATCTAACGATGTTGTACAAAAAAGAAAATCAAACGGCGCCATTACACAGGCTGTGTATGCAGGCGATTTTTAAACATGTGTGTAATGAAGGAGGGCGAAAAAAAGCGGGATGTACGGGGGGGTGTCAAGAAAGCAGAAGGCGGGGACGTGCGTGCAAAAAGTGGCCCCGTCGAAGCGGCGAGCGCTTCGGCGGGGCGCAACCGGATCAGCCCTTGTAGGCCGCTACCGATTTGGTGATCGCTTCGCGAGCGGCGTCAGCGCCAGCCCAGCCTTCGATCTTCACCCATTTGCCTTTTTCGAGGTCTTTGTAGTTCGCGAAGAAGTGCTCGATCTGCTGGATCAGCAGCGCTGGCAGATCGGTGTATTCCTTCACGTCCACGTACAGCTGGGACAGCTTGTCGTGCGGGACTGCGATGATTTTGGCATCGCCGCCGCCGTCGTCGGTCATGTTCAGCACGCCGACCGGACGGGCGCGAATCACCGAACCCGGGGTGACCGGATAAGGGGTCACGACCAGCACGTCGAGGGGGTCGCCGTCGTCAGCCAGAGTGTTGGGGATGAAACCGTAGTTGGCCGGGTAGAACATCGGGGTGGCCATGAAACGGTCAACGAAAAGGCAGTCGCTTTCTTTGTCGATTTCGTACTTGATCGGCGCGTGGTTGGCCGGGATCTCGATTGCGACGTAGATGTCATTCGGCAGGTCTTTACCGGCCGGAATCTTGCTGTAGCTCATTGGGCTTTGCCCCCTTGGTTGACCATTCAGAATCTGGCATGCAACGCCAAAAAGTGGCCCGGATTATAGGCACATTCCTGAAGCGTTGCCATGCGTGACGGCGGGCTTCAGGCGTCGTGTTGAGCCTGATAGACCGGGTTGTCGCGCTGAAGTGCCGTCAGCCGCGCCAACGGATCCTGCCGATAGAACGCTTTCAGCTGCCCGTAGACGGCGGGATAGGCCTCGACGAGCAAATCCGGGGCGCTGAAGAAGTATTCGCTGATGACCGCGAAAAATTCGGCGGGGTTTTCTGCGGCATAAGGATCGATGGCAGTCTCGGCGTCCGGGTTGGCGTCGAGTTGCCGGTTGAGATCGTCGTACGCGCTCTGCATGGTGCTGGCCCAGTCACTCACGCGCATGTCGAGGTGCAGCGGCGGCAGGCCGTTCGCCTCGCCGTTGAGCATGTCCAGCTTGTGCGCCAGTTCGTGGATCACCAGGTTATAGGCTTCCCACCCGCCGCTGGTCAGCACACCGGGCCAGGCCAGAATCACCGGGCCCTGGGACCACGCCTCACCGCTGTGCTCGCCATCCCATTCGTGCTCGACGCCGCTGGCATCGCGATGGCGTTGCGGGCTGATGAAGTCGTCGCCGTAAAGAATGATCTCGTGAAAACCCTGATACCAGTTCAGATCGCCCAGGGCGAGTAACGGCAGCTGCGCTTGAGCCGCGAGAAACAGCCGCGATTCGTCATCCAGCGCAACGCCTTCCAGCGCGGTCAGGTGTTTGGCCTGCAGAAACAGCACGCAACTGTCGAGCAGGTAACGGTCCTCATCGGCGCTCAGCCCGTCGAGGATCGGCAGGCGCTGGCGTACGCGCTCCCACACCTGCGGATCGACCGGATGGCGGGCCAGCGTGCGCCGTTTGCGCCATTCCCGGAACGACCACATGGGTTCAGCGCACCTCGGCGGAGCGACCTGCGCGGCTGCGGATCAGGCCGATGATCATCGGCAGCAGCGAGATCAGAATGATCGCCAGCACCAGCAGCGTGAGGTTCTTCTTGATGAACGGGATATTGCCGAAGAAGAAGCCCAAGGTGACCAGCCCGCCAACCCACAGCACCGAGCCCAACACGCTGAACCCGAGAAAACGCAGGTAAGGCATGCGACCGAGACCGGCCACGAACGGCGCGAAGGTGCGGATGATCGGCAGGAAGCGCGCGAGGGTGACGGTCTTGCCGCCGTGGCGACCGTAGAATTCCTGGGTTTTGGTCAGGTAATCGCGACGGAAGATTTTCGAATTCGGGTTGCTGAACAGCTTGTCGCCGGCCGTGCGACCGATGATGTAGTTGGTGCTGTCACCGAGTATCGCCGCTGCCATCAGCAGGCACGCCAGCAACACCGGGTCCATGCCGCCACCGGCCGCGACGGCGCCCGCGATGAACAGCAGCGAATCGCCCGGCAGGAACGGCATGACCACCAGGCCGGTTTCGCAAAAGATCACCAGGAACAGAATCGCGTAAACCCAGGTGCCGTATTGGGTCACAAGCAGGTCGAGGTAAACGTCGAGGTGAAGAATCAGATCAAGCGGATTGAAATCCATGTAGGCACCTGGTTTGAGACCCGATCCGGGTCGTGCGGGGCGAAGAGGGGAAATGTGCGCGGCATTATAGAGGCATGCGCTGCAATTATGGCGCTCGACATGCCGCCCCCTTTCACTCCCGCAGGGTTTGCGTCTGCTACGTGTCAGCGGCGGGTACGAACCGGTAGGAGCGTGGCTTGTCCCGCGATCGGCTGCGAAGCAGTCGTAAACCTGCCGCCGCGCGATTATAGATAGCCCGCATTGGCCGGATTGCTGCCGCTGCGCGCCAGATCGCGGGACAAGCGACGCTCCTACACGTTGCATTGCCGAAACCCTGCAACAAAAACGGCCTCCGAAGAGGCCGTTGCTTGTCGCCCGATTACGCTAAATCAAAAGAAGCCCAGCGGATTGATGTCGTAGCTCACCAGCAGGTTCTTGGTCTGCTGATAATGCTCAAGCGCAACCTTGTGGGTTTCGCGGCCGACGCCGGATTTCTTGTAACCGCCGAAGGCCGCATGGGCCGGGTACAGGTGGTAGCAGTTGGTCCACACGCGACCGGCCTTGATGGCCCGGCCCACGCGATACGCGCGATTGATGTCGCGGGTCCAGACGCCGGCACCCAGGCCAAACTCGGTGTCGTTGGCGATGGCCAGGGCTTCCGCTTCGTCCTTGAAGGTGGTCACGCTGACCACCGGGCCGAAGATTTCTTCCTGGAACACGCGCATCTTGTTGTTGCCTTTCAGCAGCGTCGGCTGGATGTAATAACCGGTTGCCAGCGAGCCTTCGAGCTTCTCGACCTTGCCGCCGGTCAGCAATTCGGCGCCTTCGCCCTGGGCGATTTCGAGGTACGAAAGAATCTTGTCGAACTGCTGCTGCGACGCCTGCGCACCGACCATGGTGTCGGTGTCCAGCGGATCGCCGCGCTGGATCTTCAGGACCTTCTTCATCACGACTTCCATGAACTGCGGGTAGATCGATTCCTGAACAAGGCAGCGGGACGGGCAGGTGCAGACTTCGCCCTGGTTGAAGAACGCCAGCACAACGCCTTCAGCGGCTTTATCGATGAATTCCAGCTCGGCCTGCATGATGTCTTCGAAGAAGATGTTCGGCGACTTGCCGCCCAGCTCGACGGTGGACGGGATGATGCTATCGGCCGCCAGTTTCATGATGTGCGACCCCACCGGCGTCGAACCGGTGAAAGCGATCTTGGCGATACGCTTGCTGCTGGCCAGCGCTTCACCGGCCTCGCGGCCATAACCCTGCACAACGTTGAGCACGCCTTTTGGCAGCAGATCGCCGATCAGCTCCATCAGCACGGTGATACCCAGCGGCGTTTGCTCGGCCGGCTTGAGCACGATGCAGTTACCGGCGGCAAGGGCGGGCGCGAGTTTCCAGGCGGCCATCAACAGCGGGAAGTTCCACGGGATGATCTGCCCGACCACGCCCAGCGGCTCGTGAATGTGATACGCCACGGTGTTGCCGTCGATCTCCGCAGCGGAGCCTTCCTGGGCACGCAGCACACCGGCGAAATAACGGAAGTGGTCGACGGCCAGGGGGATGTCCGCGTTGAGGGTTTCGCGCACGGCTTTGCCGTTGTCCCAGGTCTCGGTGACGGCCAGCAATTCCAGGTTCTGTTCGATGCGGTCAGCGATTTTCAGCAGGGTCAGCGAGCGTTCCTGCACCGAGGTTTTGCCCCACGCATCGGCTGCGGCATGGGCGGCGTCAAGGGCCTTGTCGATGTCTTCGGCGCTGGAGCGTGGGAATTCTGCGATCAGCTTGCCGGTGATCGGCGAGATGTTTTCGAAGTACTGGCCTTTGACCGGCGGCACGAATTCGCCACCGATGTAGTTGCCGTACTGGGTCTTGAAGGTAACGATTGAGCCTTCAGTACCGGGGTGTGCATAACGCATGGTGAATATCTCCTGGTCTTGTGATTGTCTGGGGATAACGCGTTGCGGCGCATGGCTAGAGCGTAGAGCAAAGCGCGGGCCACTGCAGTCCGGCGCCCGGTTTATCGGGGTTTTGTTGATGAGGTGTATGTTCCTTGCCGGGTCTTGTACCAATTCCGGGGCAGCGTGAGTGACACTTTGTACCCTTTGCGTGACAGCGTGATGGAACCCGCCTTTCGCAGCATTGCAATGAATCCGGGCGAGGAGGATGCTGATCGGCAAATCCTCCGCAGAGCCCTGGCTCAGGATGAAGAATAAAAATGCACAGCAATCACCTGACGCGCCACGCCGAACAAGTGCTGACCGTTACCCAAGGCAAAACGCCCCATCAATACGGCCCCGGCGCCGACCCTTCCATCGCTCGCTCATGGCTGCGGTGCCTGGAGGATTATCACCTCGACCCCGCGCAAGCGATGGCGCCCACCGTGCTTGAACATGCGCGTGTGCTGGAGAGTCGCGAGCAGTTGCAGCAAGTCCTGACCATCGCCGGCGACGAGATGAACAGCCTGCATCGCCAGCTTGCCGGCGGCAGCGCGGTGCTGTTGACCGATGCCCGCGGGATCATCTTGAACTGCGTGACCGAGCCAGGGGATCGACGGATTTTCGAGCGCGCCGGTCTGTGGCTGGGGGCTGACTGGAGTGAGGCGCGGGAGGGCACCAATGGCATCGGCACCTGCCTGGTCGAGCGTCAGTCGGTGACCATCCATCGCGACGAGCATTTTCGCGGCCGCCACACCGGGCTGACCTGTTCCGCGAGCCCGGTGTTCGATCCCCATGGCGATCTGCTTGCGGTGCTCGACGTTTCTTCGGCCCGCCACGATGTGTCCCGCCAGAGCCAGTTTCACACCATGGCGCTGGTGAATCTGTCGGCGAAGATGATCGAAAGCAGCTATTTCCTGCGCCATTTCGATGGTCAGTGGCTGCTGCGATTTCATCTTCAGGCCGGTGCAGTCGGTTTGTTCAGCGAAGGGCTGTTGGCGTTCGACGGTGAGGGTCGCATCAGTGCGCTGAACCAGAGCGCGCTGAATCTGCTGGGCTTGAGCCGTGACGATCTGGTGGGTCAGGGCGTGGAATCGTTGTTTGACTGCTCGCTGGATGAACTGCTGAGCCGTGCTTCGCCGGATGCTGCCGCCAGTTGGCCACTGCGTACCCGTGACGGGCGGGGATTCTTCGCCGTGCTGCGTGGGCAATCGCGTGCCGAGGTGAAGGGCCTTTCTACTCCGGTGGTCAGCAAGTTGGCTGTGCCGCTCCCCTCGAACGACATCTGCCTGGGCGACCCGTCGCTGCAAACTGATTTTCGACGGGCGCTGAAGGTGTTCGAGCGCGACGTGCCGTTGCTGATCAACGGCGAAACCGGCTCTGGCAAGGAGGCGTTCGCCAAGGCGGTGCATCAGGCGAGTCAGCGCTCTGCCAAGCCGTTCGTGGCGCTGAACTGCGCGGCCATCCCGGAAAGCCTGATCGAGAGCGAGCTGTTCGGTTATCGCGGCGGCAGCTTTACCGGCGCGCGCAAGGAAGGCATGCGCGGCAAGCTGCAGCAGGCCGATGGCGGCACGTTGTTTCTCGATGAGATCGGCGACATGCCGGTGGCGTTGCAGACCCGTTTACTGCGCGTGCTGGAAGACCGGCTGGTGGTGCCCATTGGTGGCGAGCCGCAGGCGGTGGATGTACGACTGATCAGCGCGACCCACCGGAACCTGCTTGAGCGGGTGGAGGACGGCAGCTTTCGTGAGGATTTGTTTTATCGGCTTAATGGCCTGGAAATCGCTTTGCCGCCGTTGAGAGAGCGGAGCGATAAAGACCCGTTGCTGACGTTTCTGCTGGAGCAGGAGGCGGATGGGCTTTCGATTGTGATTGAAGCGACGGCCAGGCAGGCGCTGCTCGACTTCAATTGGCCCGGTAACGTGCGGCAGATGCGCAACGTGCTGCGCACCCTGGCGGCACTGTGTGATGAGGGACGGATTTGTTTTGATGACCTGCCGGTGGCGATTCGGCAGGGGAGTGCGCAGACCAAGCCCGATGAGGCCCATTCGCCGCTGGAAGACGCCGAACGCGCAGCGCTCATCGCTACCCTGGACGCCCAGCGTTGGCACATGACCCACGCCGCCCGCGAGCTGGGGGTGAGCCGCAATACGTTGTATAGAAAGCTGCGCAAGCACGGGATACACCGCCGAACCTGTGTTTAGGCCTCCAACCGTTCCCGGCTGGAGCCGGGCCCACTCAGTACGTGTTTCTTGGCCGGTATGTGGGCCATGGCGGGAAAACGGAATAATGCTGGCTGACGCCCATCCTGTAGGAGCGGGGGGGGGGGGGGGGGGGGGGGGGGGGGGGGGGGGGGGGGGGGGGGGGGGGGGGGGGGGGGGGGGGGGGGGG
>NZ_JBTOPV010000041.1:0-27383 GCF_055284355.1 Pseudomonas sp. HP_01
GCGCTTGCCCGCGAGAGCGATCTGTCTGAAACATCTTCATGTCTGACACACCGCCATCGCGGGCAAGCGCGCTCCTACAGGGGCTTTGTATCAGGCCTTGCTCCGCGCGCTGGCGGCGAATTTCGATTCGGGCAAGACGTGCTTGCGTTCCAGAACACGGTAGACCACGCCGGTCAGGATCAGCCCGCAGATCATCACGCCCGAAAGGAAGTACAAGCCGCTGGCCAGATTGCCGGTCAGTTCTTTCAACCAGCCGATAACGAAGGGGCCAATGTAGCCGCCCAGATTGCCCACCGAGTTGATCAGCGCAATGCCCGCCGCTGCACTGGCACCGGCGAAGAAACGACCGGGCAAGGTCCAGAACACTGCCGTGCAGGAAAACAGCGAGAACGCTACCAGCGACAGCGCCGCCAGTTGCAGCACCGGAACCGTCAGGTACGCGCTCAGAAACAAACCGATCGCGCCGATCACATACAGCACCGCCAGATGACCATAGCGGTCATTGAGCCGGTCGGAGCTGCGCGGCACGATCAGCAGGCCGACGATGCCGAAGATGTAGGGCACGGCAGAAATGAAACCCGTGGTCAGGTCACTGCCGCCGAACTGTTTGATCAGCGTTGGCAGCCAGAGGCCCAGGCCGTAAATGCTCAGCGTGACAGGGAGGTAGAAGAGCGCCAGCAACAGAACGCGTTTGTCCTTCAGCGCATGCAGCGGATTGCCGTGGCGGGTCTGACCGTATTCTTCCAGGTCTTTTTTCAGCTCGCCGGCGAGCCATTGCTTCTCGACCGGGTCCATCCAGTTCACGTCTTTGGGGCCATCAGGCAACCAGCGCAACACCGGCAGGGTCAGCAGAATCGCCGGCGCGCCGATGCACAGGAACAGCCACTGCCAGCCGTGCAGACCGGCCACCCCTTCCATGCCCAGCAGACCGCCGGAAATCGGGCCGGTGATCATCATTGCGATGGGTTGGGAAAGGATGAACAGGCCGAGGATCTTGCCGCGATGGCGGACCGGAAACCATTGGGTGATGTAGTACAGAACGCCCGGGAAGAACCCTGCTTCGGCAGCGCCGAGCAAGAAGCGCATCACATAGAAGCTGGTCGGGCCCTGGATGAAGGCCATGCCCATGGTGATCGCGCCCCAAGTGAGCATGATCCGCGCGAACCAGCGCCGCGCGCCGAAGCGTTCGAGCATCAGGTTGCTGGGGATTTCCAGCAGGAAGTAGCCGATGAAGAACAGGCCGGCACCCATGCCATAGGCCGCGTCACCGATGCCGACGTCCGCGCCCATGTGCAGCTTGGCGAAACCGACGGCGGAGCGATCCACATAGGCAATCAGGTAGAGCAGGATCAGGAAGGGAATGAGTTTCAGGGTGATGCGACGAATAAGCCTGAGTTCCTGGCTCATGGATGCGGTCCTCATTGTTTTTGTTATGGAAGCCTGCGGGGATCGCCTCTGCCTTCGTGTGCGCATTGCTGCGGATGAAGCCGGCAGGGTCGTCCCTCGGTCGAGATCGACTATATAGTATTACTATTTAAGACTACAACTCTTCCACTCGTGACATTTTCGGCCTATTTTAGTCGTCACCTGCAGCCTTTAGTCTTACAAATAAAGCCTAACAATAAGAGTGCCGATTTATGTCTGATTCCGATAAGAAACCCGTGCTGCGCTCCGCCCAGTGGTTCGGTACCGCCGACAAGAACGGCTTCATGTACCGCAGCTGGATGAAGAACCAAGGCATCGCCGACCACCAGTTCCAGGGCAAGCCGATCATCGGCATCTGCAACACCTGGTCCGAACTCACCCCCTGCAACGCCCACTTCCGCACCATCGCCGAACACGTCAAACGCGGCGTCATCGAAGCCGGTGGTTTTCCGGTTGAATTCCCGGTCTTCTCCAACGGCGAATCGAACCTGCGCCCGACCGCCATGCTGACCCGCAACCTGGCGAGCATGGACGTCGAAGAAGCGATCCGCGGCAACCCCATCGACGGCGTCGTGCTGCTGGCCGGTTGCGACAAGACCACCCCTGCCCTGTTGATGGGCGCTGCCAGCTGTGACATTCCGGCCATCGTCGTCACCGGCGGGCCGATGCTCAACGGCAAACACAAAGGCAAGGACATCGGCGCCGGCACCATCGTGTGGCAGATGCACGAATCCTATAAAGCCGGGCAGATCAGCCTCGACGAATTCCTTTCCGCCGAATCGGGCATGTCGCGCTCGGCCGGTACCTGCAACACCATGGGCACTGCCTCGACGATGGCGTGCATGGCCGAAGCGCTGGGCACCTCGCTGCCGCACAACGCTGCGATTCCTGCGGTGGATTCGCGCCGTTATGTACTGGCGCACATGTCCGGCATGCGCGCGGTACAGATGGTCAACGAAGACCTTCGCCTGTCGAAAATTCTGACCCGCGAAGCCTTTGAAAACGCCATTCGCGTCAACGCGGCCATCGGCGGTTCGACCAACGCGGTCATTCACCTCAAAGCCATCGCCGGTCGTATCGGCGTGGACCTGGAGCTGGACGACTGGACCCGTATCGGTCGCGGCACGCCAACGCTGGTGGACCTGCAGCCTTCCGGGCGATTCCTGATGGAAGAGTTCTACTACGCCGGTGGCTTGCCGGCCGTGTTGCGTCGTCTGGGCGAGAACAATCTGATTCCCCACCCCGATGCCTTGACCGCCAACGGCAAGACCCTGTGGGAAAACGTGCAGAACTCGCCGATCTATGGCGACGACGAAGTGATCCGCGCCATCGACAATCCGCTGGTGGCCGATGGCGGCATCTGCGTGCTGCGCGGTAACCTTGCGCCGCTGGGCGCCGTGCTGAAGCCGTCCGCTGCCACGCCTGCGTTGATGAAGCACCGGGGTCGCGCGGTGGTTTTCGAGAACTTCGACATGTACAAGGCGCGCATCAACGATCCGGACCTGGACGTCGATGCCGACAGTATTCTGGTGATGAAGAACTGCGGGCCCAAGGGTTATCCGGGCATGGCCGAAGTCGGCAACATGGGTCTGCCCGCCAAGCTGCTGGCCCAGGGCGTGACCGACATGGTGCGGATTTCCGATGCGCGCATGAGCGGCACGGCTTATGGGACTGTGGTTTTGCACGTCGCACCCGAGGCCGCTGCCGGGGGTCCGCTGGCGGTGGTGCAGGAAGGTGACTTCATTGAACTGGATTGCGCGACCGGGCGTTTGCACCTGGACATTCCTGAAGCGGAACTGGCCGCGCGCCTGGCCGATTGGCAAGCGCCGCCACAGTTGCTGATCGGCGGATATCGTCAGTTGTACATCGACCACGTGATGCAGGCGGATCAGGGTTGCGACTTTGACTTCCTGGTCGGCATGCGCGGCTCGGAAGTGCCACGGCATTCCCATTGATAAAGAGCCATTGATTGAAAGCCATTGATTGAATGCGCCACGCCCTTGTAGGAGCGTGGCTTGTCCCGCGATCTGCCGAGCACCGGCAGCCACCCGGCGCTCGCGATTCAATTGATCCGCCGGGCGCATGATTTTGCTGCCGCTTCGCGCCAGATCGCGGGACAAGCCACGCTCCTACAGGTGGAGGCAGAGTCCACCCTTGCGCTCTATCGCCAATGCTATGATGCGCCGCATTCACCGCTCAGGATTGCCCCGCGCCCCATGGATTACCGTAAGCCCTCCGACCGTAAAAGCATGCACGCGCGCATTGTCCAGGACATCGGCATGCAGATTGTCTCGGGCCGTTTCAAGCCTGATGACAAACTCCCTGCCGAAGCCCTGCTTTGTGAAGAATATGCCGTCAGTCGTCCGGTGCTGCGCGAAGCCACGCGGGTGCTGGTCGCCAAAGGTCTGGTGTATTCACGGCCGCGGGTGGGCACGGTGGTCAAGCCGCGCCGCGAGTGGCACATTCTTGATCCGGACGTGCTGCACTGGCTGATGCAAAGCTCGCCGCAGAATGAATTTTTCGCACTGCTCACCAGCGTGCGCAGCATCATCGAACCGGCCGCCGCCGCACTCGCCGCGCAACACGCGACACCCGAAGACCTTGCGTCCATCGGCGAAGCCTACGACCGCATGGCCGCAGCGCCGACCGTTGAAGACGTGCTGCAACCGGACCTCGACTTCCACAGCCGCATCGCAGACGCCACCCACAACGACCTGCTCGCGCACTTGTGCAACATGCTCTCGCTGGCACTGCGCGAGGCATTGAAGCATTCCAACAAACGCCCGAACCTGCACGAACTGGCATTGCCCCGCCATCGTGCCATCCTTACCGCCATCGAAAACCGCGATGCGCTGGGGGCCCACCACGCCACGCTGGTGCAACTGGATGATGCACGCAACGCGCTGAATGTGGTGTTGGGGCAAGGCGTGAAGTTGTAAGTCCACAAAACGACGCGTGCACTTCGTAGGACCGGCTTAGCCGGGAAGCCTTTGATCTTCTCTCGACCGCAGCAAAGCGCGCGCAATCTCAGGGCAGATAAATGCTGAACAACCCGCCGCCCAGCTCACCGCCGTTAGCGATTTCGATGTGGCCGGGGACGCCTTTGCGCTGATGCTGTCTGGCGATATTCGCCGCGAAGTACAAGCCCAATCCCGTGCTGCCGCTGTTCTGGTTGATGCCCAGCACGTAGTCGGTCTGCTCCTCGATCATGTGCGCAGGGAACCCCGGGCCGTCATCGTTGATGCTGATCACCAGTTGCTCACCGACCTGCCCCGCGGTAATCAGCACTTCGCTGCGCGCAAAGCGAATGGCGTTGATGACCACGTTGGACACCACCGACCCCACCAGCTCGCGATCGAAGAAGCCCGGCAGACCGAAGTCGTTCACCGCATAGCGCGCGGTGATGCCACGACTGACGAGCACTTCCTGATGGAACGCCAGTTGCGCCTCGATGAAGTCATCCAGCTCGTGATAATCGGGGCGCAACGGCAGTTGGTTCACCCCCAGCTTGTACAGCCCCAGCAACTGCACGAGCATGCCGTTGAGATGAGCGAACTCGTAATCGATAACGCCCTGATCCGGCGTACCACGACAGGCCTCGGGAAGCTGCTTGACCCACTGGCCATGGGCCTGGATCAACGACCCCAGCGAGTTCTTCATGTCATGGACGGTGGAAGCAATCACCATCGAGAAGTCGAGCCCGAGATCCTGATCTTTCATTCGCCGAAAGCCCTGAGTCGCAGTTTCTGGAAACGTTCGAAGCGAGCGTCGGTCTCCGGCATCTTGCCCACCATCTTGAGACTGTTCTGACATTCCGCCAGGCTCGCCGCGTCGAGGTTTTGAACGCCCATGTGCAGCAGCGACTGCGCCATGTTCAGGGCGATACTGATGTTCTTCGGTTGCAGGGCCAGGCCTTGGCGGAACAGGTCCTGCGCCTCGCCGAGCTTGCCGGCGCGGTAGCAGCGAATGCCCTGAATGTTGAAATCGATGGCCGCCTTGCCGGCGCCCAGAATCTCCGGATCGTCGGTCTGTTTGGCGATGTTTTGCATCACCAGTGGATCGTCGCCGTAAATTTCGGCACAGCTTTTCAGAATGCCCGCGCCAGCGTCTTCCTGGCCGAGCAGCTTGAGCTGCGAAGCCACTGCCAGTGCTGCATCGGCGCTGAGAAACTGCTCCATGCCTTCAAGCCGCTCCATCGCCTGCTCGGTCAGCTTGGCGGCCATTTCAGGGTCGGAGGACGCGACGCTGGTGGCTTTCATCAGACGCGCGCGCACTTGCAGGCCGGCGTCGTTGCCGTTTTCCTTGGCCACCTCGGTCAGGGTCTGATTGATCTCCACGCGGGCGCGCGCATCCAGGCCGCGCTCGCCGCCACGGCTGATCAGGGCCTGCGCAAAACCCAGATTGGTTTCCGGGTCTTTGAAGCGGGAAAACTGGCCTTGGGAAACGGCCTGACGATACGCCTTTGAAGCGCCGTCGAAGTCCTCATTTTCCAGCGCCAGCTTGCCCAGCAGACGCTGACGGCGCACGGCGTAGGGCGATAACCGCACCGCCTCTTCCAGCATCTTCTGCGCGCGCTTGTTATCGCCGCTGGCCACCAGCACATCGGCCAGCCCGTCATACAGCACCGGCATGGCATTGAAGGCGCGAATCGCTTCTTCGTACACGGTCTGCGCTTCGGCATTGCGCCCGCGCTTGAACAGCAGCTTGCCCAACGCTACATACGCCCAGGGTTGCGGGCGGTCGGCGAGGATCGACTTGAGAAAGGTTTCCAGCGGCTCGTGCTGGTTGAGGTCACGCAGCGCGTCGGCTTTATAGCGCAGGCACAGCGGCGCAAAGCGAGGATCCTGTTTGGTCAGTGCGACGCAGGCGTTCAGCACCTCCGTCGGATTGCCACGGTCCAGCGCTTGCAGGATCGGCTTGAGCAACGTCTTGCGCTGGACGATCTTTTCCAGACGCTGAGCCAGGCTCGCGCGGTTGAACGGCTTGGTCAGGTAGGCATCCGGCTCCCACTCCAGCGCACTCATCACCATCGCCTGGCTGTTTTCGGCGGTGACCATGACGAACACACTTTCATGACTGATCAGCCGATCGGTCATCAGGTCTTCGAGCACCTGTTGGCCGTTCTTCTTGCCGTCGCCCAGATTGAAGTCGTGGAGAACGAAGTCGTAGCGCTTCTGCGCGCACATCTTCAGCGCCTCCTCGCCGGTGTCGGCAGTGTCCACTACCTTGACGCCCAACTCGCGCAGCATCGATCGGACCGAACTGCGGAAGTCGGAAAAATCGTCGACGATCAGAAAGTTTTTTTGGTTCCACGCCAGCATCGAGATTCCTGTCACCGGATAAAAATTCGGCCCTGAGGCACTTGCAAGAGCAGCGGTCTCTTTCCCAACGTCCGGGCAGAGACGGCCAATAGAGTTGCGGCATGACACCGCTTGTCCCAGTTATCGGCGGCTGCTGAGCAAAGCTTAGGCACGCCGCGCGGGAAAACTGACGCGCCCGCGCCGTGGCGACGGAACACCGACGCCCAAGCAAGCGCAGGAGAGTGGGTAAAGTCCTTGGGCGCCCCGCCGATATCCAGTCATGCAACGCGTAGTCAACAGCCACACCCATCCCCTCTGAGTGCACCCCATGTCCTGGATGACCGATCTGAAATTGAAGACCAAGCTTCTCTCGGCATTCTGCCTGTGTGCGCTGATCACTGTGGTGGTAGGTGTACTGGGGCAGAGCGGTATCTCCCGACTCTACGAGCTGTTTGATAACACGGTGAACGACAATCTGGTATCGATCGCCAAAGTCGATTCGGTCAAGGCTAACGTCATCGCCACCAACCGCGACTTCTTCAAGGCCATCGGCCTGAGCGCGCTAAAGGCGAATCCTGACGATATCAACGCCGCGATCCAGTCACTGAAAGAAAACCAGGCCCAGGCCGAGACGGACTTCAAGACCTACCGCGCCACCCCGCTCGATCCAGATGAAAAAGCCGCAGGCGATGACTTCGAACGCGACTGGGCCGCTTACATAAGCGCCGCCCTCAACGCGCTGTCCGTAGCGCAGAGCGGCGACCTCGAACAAGCCAGCAAACTGGCGGCCACCAGCGTGACGCCCAGCTACCGCAAGACCATGGGCGAATTGAAAATCATGATCGAGTCCAACCTGCGCCAGGCCAAAGAGCAGGCACAGGCCGGGGTTGAAACCGACACCCAGGTGACGTGGATTCTGATCATCGGTTCGTTGATAGCGGTGGTGTGCGCCATTACGTTAGGGCTGATCGTCACACGCATGATCACCCGCCCGATCTACCAATCGGTGGCCGGCGCGACCCGGGTGGCGGCGGGTGACCTGAGTCAGCCTATCCCCGTCGGTGGCCAGGACGAAACCGGGCAGTTGCTCAAGGCGCTGTCCAACATGCAGGGCAACCTCAAGGGCACCGTTCAGCAAATCGCCACCGCTTCGGACCAACTGGCGTCCGCCGCTGAAGAACTGACCATGGTCACTGATGACAGCACCCGTGGGCTGATGCGTCAGAACGACGAAATCCAGCAGGCCGCGACCGCCGTCAACCAGATGACCGCCGCTGTGGAAGAAGTGGCGCGCAACGCCGCCAGCGCGTCGCAGGTGTCTGCGCAGACGTCCGAAGATGCCATCAAAGGCCAGCAACAGGTAAAGCAGGCTGTCACCGCAATGAACACCATGACCGTGGAAATCACCGAGTCGACCCACCGCGTCGAAGCGCTGGCCGGGCAGATTCGCGATATCACCCAAGTGCTCGACGTGATCCGCGGGATTGCCGAGCAGACTAACCTGCTGGCACTCAACGCGGCCATCGAAGCGGCCCGCGCCGGCGAACAGGGCCGGGGTTTTGCGGTGGTGGCAGACGAAGTTCGTGCCCTCGCCCACCGCACCCAAACCTCCACCGGCGAAATCGAGTCGATGATCACCAAGGTGCGCAATGGTGCCGACGAAGCCGTGAAGGCCATGGGCAAGAGTCAGACGATCGCCGTGCATACCCAGTCATTGGCCACCGAAGCCGGCCACGCACTGGAGCGCATCAGCGAAGGCGTCAGCCAGATGAACGAACGTAACCTGGTGATCGCCAGCGCGGCCGAAGAACAAGCGCAAGTGGCCCGCGAAGTGGACCGCAATCTGGTGAATATCCAGGACCTGTCGACGCAGACCGCAGCCGGCGCCAATCAGACCAGTGCGTCGAGTCAGGCCCTGTCGAGACTTGCCGTGTCTTTCCACTCCATGGTGGGTAAATTCACGCTGTAACCGGCCTGGCGTTTCGGCGCCCCGCCAGCTAATCGCCACCCTGAGACAAAATGGCGTATTGACTAATTTGGCACCCGATTTGTCGAAAATGACATTTCGGGTACAATCCCCGCCCGCCGCAGGGGATGGACCTGATGACCAGGTCCTGCGGTGGATGATGTTTACTCAAGCTGCTGATTCCAATGATCGAATAAAAAGCACAGCACCGAGGGACATAGAACACGAGGTCGACCTGTTGACTGGCCTCTTGACCCTTCCTCCTCGTTTTCCGAGAGCGAAGCCTGTCTGACGTTCGCGCCGCAAACTGGCGCCCGGCACTGCAGGACGTTGCGCGACGAATCCTGCAGGCGGATAACTTTCTATCTATTGGATGATTCGATGTTCAAGAAAACGAGCACCGCTCTACTGGGCCTCGCGATTTCGGCCACCTTCCTGCAAGCCCACGCCGCAGAAAGCAAGAAAGTCGATGTACTGCTGATCGGCGGCGGCATCATGAGTTCGACCCTGGGCGTCTGGCTCAATGAACTCGAGCCGAGCTGGTCGATGGAAATGGTCGAGCGTCTTGATGCGGTCGCCGAAGAAAGCTCCAACGGCTGGAACAACGCCGGCACCGGTCACTCCGGCCTCGCCGAGCTGAACTACACGCCTGAAGACAAAGACGGCAAGGTCAACATCTCTAAAGCCATCGAGATCAACGAAGCCTTCCAGGTTACCCGTCAGTTCCTGTCCTGGCAGGTTCGCCAGAGCGTCCTGAAGAACCCGCCTTCGTTCATCAACACCACACCGCACATGAGCTTTGTGTGGGGCGATGACAACATCAAATTCCTGAAAAAGCGTTACGACGCGCTGCAGGCCAGCCCGCTGTTCCGCCCGATGCAGTACTCCGAAGACCCGGCGCAGATCGCCAAGTGGGTCCCGCTGATGATGGAAGGCCGCGATCCTTCGCAGAAGCTGGCGACCACCTGGACGCCTATCGGCACCGACGTCAACTGGGGTGAAGTCACCCGTCAGTACGTGTCGTACCTGCAGACCCGCCCGAACTTCGACTTGAAGTTGTCCAGCGAAGTCAACGACATCACCCGTAACGACGACGGCTCGTGGCACGTTGAATACAAGAACCTGAAAGACGGCACCACCACCGGTACCGACGCCAAGTTCCTGTTCATCGGTGCAGGCGGCGGCGCATTGAAGCTGCTGCAGAAATCCGGCATTCCCGAAGCTCAGGACTACGCAGGCTTCCCGGTCGGCGGCTCGTTCCTGGTGACCGAGAACCCGACCGTTGCCATGCAGCACATGGCCAAGGCCTACGGCATCGCCTCCACCGGCGCGCCGCCCATGTCGGTTCCGCACCTGGACACCCGCGTGCTGGACGGCAAGCGCGTCATTCTGTTTGGCCCGTTCGCGACCTTCTCCACCAAGTTCCTGAAAGAAGGTTCGTACTTCGACCTGTTCAGCAGCATGACCACCCACAACTTCTGGCCAATGACCAAAGTGGGCATCGAGCAGTACCCGCTGGTCGAGTACCTCGCCGGTCAGTTGATGCTGTCTGACGACGACCGCTTCAAGGCGCTGCAGGAATACTTCCCGCACGCCAAGAAAGAAGACTGGCGCCTGTGGCAGGCCGGTCAGCGCGTGCAGATCATCAAGCGTGACGCGGATAAAGGCGGCGTGCTGAAACTGGGCACCGAAGTCGTTTCCTCCCAGGACGGCACCATCGCTGCCCTGCTGGGCGCATCGCCAGGCGCATCGACCGCTGCACCGATCATGCTCAACGTCCTGGAAAAACTGTTCAAGACTCAGGTCGCGACGCCAGAGTGGCAAGCGAAGATCCATCAGATCGTGCCGAGCTATGGCACCAAGCTGAATGAATCGCCAGCGGCTGTGCAGCAAGAGTGGAACTACACCGCCGAAGTGCTGCAACTGGGCAAGCCGCCTGTGCTCGATCAGAGCGTCGGCACCAGCACTGCCGCGCCGGGCAAGCCTGCTGAAAGCAAGCCAGCCAGCGACATGGCGCTGTAATAACGCCTGACCGGTCGCATCGATTTCGATGCTGCTGCTCACGAAAGCCACGAGACTTCGCGTCTCGTGGCTTTTTTATTGCCTGGGGACCGACCCAAGGGACGCATGAATGGCCGGAAGAGATCCGGCAGCCGCTGATGACGTGAAAATGAACGGCAAGCGCTTGGGTTGGGTCCACCCTATAGATCCAGTCAGGGAGAACGGTATGGACACTACAAACACCCAAGTGCTGAGGGATGTCGTCGTCATCGCAGGTTCACAAGGCGCGACCGAGGCCCTGCGCAAGCTCCTCGCCAGGCTCCCGGCGGATTTTCCGGCTGCCGTGCTCATCGTGATTCACACAAACCCGTCAGGTCCGGACTACCTGGCTTCGGTGCTCGGTCGCTACTCGACGCTGCCTGTAGGCTACGGTAAAGAAGGCGAGCCGGTACTGCCGAGCCGTGTGTATCTGGCTCCTGCTGACCGGCACCTGGAGATCGTCTCGCCCGGGATCATTCATCTCGACGATGGCCCCAAGGTGAAACTCGCACGTCCTGCCGCCGATCGTCTGTTCACCACTGCTGCCGAAGTGTTTCGCGAGCGGGTGATTAGCCTGGTGCTGTCAGGGGGCGATTCCGATGGTGCGGATGGGGCAGTAGAAGTCAGGAACGCTGGCGGGTTGAGTTTCGTCCAGCGCCCCGACGAAGCGCCGGTGCCCAGCATGCCGATTGAGACGATGCGAAAAACCATTTTGAGCCCTCAGCTGAGTGCGGAAGAAATGGCGGACGCCCTGATCAAAGCGGTCGGCAGCGTCCACAGCTGATATCTAACAGGAGGCCAGAGAGCATGCCAGGAGGCGAACAGCATCCACCGCCGTCAGGCGCCTTTGATCTACTGGACCTGGGACCGGGGCGCAACACGGCCGTGTTTCGGCTCACCCTTGCGTTCATGATTCTGGTGTTGCTGACGTTCATCTCTGTCGAGGGGTGGCGCGCCTGGCGCGATTACAACCACGCCTACGACTTCGCCCGGGACTCGGTCACCAACCTGGCGCGTGCCACCGCGCAGCACGCCGAGGACGCCATCCGGCAGGTCGACATCCTCACGTACACCCTCGGTGAGCGGGTCGAGGGCGATGGTTTGGCGACTATCAACGCGCCGCGCATCCATGCATTGATGGTGCAGCAATCGAGACTCATGCCTCAGCTCCACGGGCTGTTCATCTACGGCGCCGATGGGCGATGGATCGTCACGGACAAGGATGTGCCCCCGGACACCCCGAACAATGCGGACCGGGACTACTTCATTTATCACCGCGACCATAAAGACCCGCGTGTGCGCATCAGCAACGTGGTCAAAAGCCGCTCCACCGGCGAGCTCATCATCCCGGTCTCACGACGGCTGAATAATCCTGACGGCTCGTTCGCGGGCGTGATTCTGGGGACCATCAAGCTCAGCTACTTCATGGATTATTACGGCGACTTCAAGATTGATGATCGCGGCGCGCTGGTGCTGACCATGCGTGACGGAACCATTCTGGTCAGGCGCCCGTTCATGGATTCCGTTGTGGGGCAAAGCCTTGCCGACAGCGAGATATTCAAACGCTACCTGCTGACCGCCAACCAAGGGATCGCGGAGATCAAAGCCGTCGTAGACGGCACGTACCGGCTGTACGCCTTTCGGGCGTTGTCGAGTTATCCGCTGGTGGTCCAGGCAGGGTTGTCGAGAGAATCCTTTGTCGGGCCGTGGCGTCGCGATCTGCTCAAGTCCGGACTTGTGCTACTGGTGCTGGTCGCCGGCTTTATTGGATTTGCCTTCATCGTGCTCACCCAGTTGCGCGGTCGCATGGCCATGGAGAGCGAAATTCGCCTTGCCCATCAGGCCGTCAGAGACATGGCCCTGACGGACAGCCTGACCCAACTGGGCAACCGGCGCCGCCTCGACATGGCGCTTAACAGCGAGATCGGCCGGGCAAAACGACAGCGCTACCCGCTCGCCTTGATCATGCTCGACATCGATTACTTCAAGCGCTTCAACGACCGCTACGGCCATGCGGCGGGTGACGACTGTCTGCAGAAGGTCGCCCAGGCCATCAGCGGGGTGTTGAAACGGCCTGCGGACCTCGCCGTTCGCTACGGTGGCGAGGAGTTCACGGTGCTCCTTCCGGATACCGATATCCAGGGTGCCGGCCGTCTCGCCGCGGACATCTTGCAGGCCATCCGAGGGCTCGGGCTGGAACACGCCGATCATCCTGAACAGATCGTCACCGCAAGCGCAGGTGTCACGGCCAGATTCCCCGCGCTGGAAGACACCACCCCTGCCGGCATGATCAAGGCGGCGGATGCCTATCTTTACTACGCAAAAAATAATGGCCGCAACCGGTGGTACGCGGATCAACACACTCAGGCGAGCGCGCAGGCACGAACGACAGATTGATTGGGCTGGCTGGCCAAACGGCCGGGACGTGTGACTGGAGAAGGCGTGCTGCGGGAGAGGCGCAGTGTTCTGGCGGGAGTTCAGGTGAATCAGATATGTCCCCTGCAGGAATCGAACCTGCATCTAGCCCTTAGGAGGGGCTCGTTCTATCCGTTGAACTAAGAGGACACCAAAACGGACGGCGTGCATCTTAACGACAAGCCGCTGGCTTGTCATGTCGTCATTACCATCGGAAGCTGTAAGACGCTGCGCGCCGGTCACATCAGAGGGCTATCGTGCAGAATGCAACGATGGCCAAGGGCCTTATTGCAAAACGCAATCCTACAATCCGTAAAAATATAAGTATCTAATTGATTTTAATAGCTTTTTTTTGATTTAAGGGTTGGCATGCAGACTGCACCTCTCTTCTTCGCGAATCACCCCCTCTGAACGCCGTCCCCAGCGAAGGTACCCGAGATGAACATGACACTGTCCCTGCTCAACGCTGCCGCGCTCGTCGCATTGGTCGCCTTCCACTTCCAGAACGATGGCAGCACGTCAGAGGCCGTGAAATCAGAGACCATCGCGGTTCAGGCTCAGCCCCATCATCTTATGCAGCAGGCGCCGCGGTTCGCCGCCATGCCAAATCAGGGCACAGAAGCCATTCTGGCCCATGACAACGAAGAAATCGTGCCGGTTAATCGCTCGGAGCGCTGGGTTTTCTGATCAGCAATGGCTGATCGGTTACTGCAACGGCTTCACGCACTCACCGTCCGAGAGCACCCTTTAGAGAACAGTCATGTCCAAAGCAGCAATTTCATTCCTGATTCTGGCCCTGATGGCCCTTGCCGCAGATCAACTGCTGGTTCCGTCAATGGAGACCATGAGTACGCTGGCGAAAGCGGCCGCCGGGATTTTCGCCAGCCTGTTCGTCGCGGCGCTGTTCGTAGGACGCCGCATCAAGTTCGATCCAGTCTTGCGCCAAGCCAAGCCCTGACCCATTGCGAGGCCTTGATGGCCCCTGATGGCCACGTACAGCCAATCGACACGCCTCCGTCGGCTTTGGCTTACGCTACGGAGCCCATGGCGCTGCAGACCCTTCGTCTCTTTCTTGAATGCCTCCTCGTATTATCGCCACTCTCCCACTACGCTGAAGACAGAAAGCCATCACGCGATTGCCCAGCACTGACAGGGCGTTCGACTTTCCACTTTGCAAACCAGAACGCATTTCGGATAATTGGTGCTGGCTAAAAGCCTTTATCTAGTTCAATATTTGTCACACATTTGACGCCAAGGATTCGACGCATTGGTGCAGGATGGCGATCCTTTATGGGGGCTGGTTGAACATTTCGTCTAAAAGACAGTCAGAGCATGACATCTGCGGCCTAATGCAAGAACCGCCTCTTTCTTTGAACTAATTCGGTTAAATATATGAGCCCTATGAAACAGGCCAATTATTCCAGTCGCACAGCTGACAAGTTCGTAGTTCGCCTACCTGAAGGCATGCGCGAGCGTATTGCGGACGTTGCCAAACAGCACCACCGCAGCATGAACTCGGAAATTATTGCGCGTATTGAGCAAAGTCTGATTCAAGAAGGCGCACTGGGTGATGAACCAAGTCTGCGTCTGGACAGCCCGGAGCTTTCGCTTCACGAACGTGAGCTGCTGCAACGCTTCCGTCAGTTGGCCCACCGCCAACAGAACGCTCTGGTTTCACTGATTGCACATGACACTAGCCTGGCAAACGACGACGAATAAGTCGTTCAAACCAGAGACTTGAAAGCCAGCGCTCTGCTGGCTTTTTTGTGCCTGAGATTCAATGATTCCATTGTTTCGCACGCGGCAACTGTTTCGCGCGCATTAAAAAACCGCCTTGAAGGCGGTTTTTGTGTGAAGCGTACGGTCAGAGCAAAAACACCGTCGCCAAGCCGAGAAAGATAAAGAACCCACCACTGTCGGTCATGGCCGTGATCATCACACTGGCGCCCATCGCAGGATCGCGACCAAGCCTGGAAAGTGTCATGGGGATCAACACGCCCATCAACGCTGCCAGCAGAAGATTCAATGTCATGGCGACGGTCATGACCACCCCAAGGGACCAGCTGTGATACAGCAGATAAGCGACGATGCCGATGACCCCGCCCCACACCAGACCGTTGATGAGCGCGACTGCCAGCTCCTTGCGCATCAAGCGTGAGGTATTGCCGGTGTTGACCTGATCGAGAGCCATGGCCCGGACGATCATGGTGATGGTCTGGTTGCCCGAGTTGCCCCCAATCCCTGCCACGATTGGCATCAGCGCTGCCAGCGCAACCAGCTTCTCGATGGAGCCTTCGAACAGGCCGATTACCCGCGAGGCGAGAAAGGCTGTAATCAGGTTGACGGCCAGCCAGGACCAGCGGTTGCGCAGTGAGCGCCAGACGGAGGCGAAGATGTCTTCTTCTTCGCGCAGACCCGCCATGTTGAGCACTTCGGTCTCGCTCTCCTCACGGATAAGGTCGACCATTTCATCGATGGTCAAACGGCCGATCAGCTTGCCGTTCTTGTCGACCACCGGGGAAGAAATCAAGTCGTAACGTTCGAACGCCTGGGCGGCTTCATAGGCATCGCCGTCAGGGTGGAAGCTCACGGGGTCACTGGCCATGACCTCCGACACTTGCTTCTCAGGGTCGTTGACCAGCAGACGCTTGATGGGCAGCACGCCTTTGAGGACGCCATCGGAATCGACCACGAACAACTTGTCGGTATGACCGGGCAGCTCTTTGAGACGGCGCAGATAACGCAGAACGACTTCCAGGCTGACATCCTCACGGATGGTCACCATCTCGAAGTCCATCAGGGCGCCGACCTGCTCCTCGTCGTAGGACAAGGCGGAACGCACGCGCTCGCGCTGCTGGCTGTCCAGCGCCTCCATCAGCTCATGGACAACATCGCGCGGCAGCTCTGGCGCAAGGTCGGCGAGCTCGTCGGCGTCCATTTCCTTGGCGGCAGCAAGCAGCTCATGATCGTCCATGTCGGCGATCAGGGTTTCCCGAACGGAGTCAGACACTTCGAGAAGGATGTCGCCATCACGCTCGGCCTTCACCAGCTGCCAGACCGTCAGACGGTCTTCGAGGGGAAGTGCTTCGAGGATGTAGGCAACGTCGGCAGAGTGCAGGTCGTCGAGCTTACGCTGCAGCTCGACGAGGTTCTGCCGGTGGACGAGGCTCTCGACACGATCCTGGTGCTGGCCTTCCTGACGGTGTGTCAGGTCTTCGACGATGCGCTGACGTTGCAGCAAGTCGATAACTTGGGCGAGACGATCCTGAAGGCTTTCCTGCGTCTTTTTTACTTCGATTTGGGTCATAGGCGAACTCCACTCCCAGCAGTGGAACCCGCCAGAAGATCAATCAGTCGATTCTTGATTGGTGAAACTTGGTGTTAAGTTGCTACTGGGTAAGTCCATGGAGGTAGTCCACAAGCCCCGGCGGGGCTGACGGGCGCAATCATACACCGCTTGCCGTGGCGGGAGGCTAAAAATTCATCGTGAAACAATCGCTTGCAACGCAACGCTAACCGTTGCCCGAATCACTGATATCGCCCGTCACATCCGGTGAACAAAACCCGCTCGCCGCGAGAAATTCTCATCGCTACCCTTTCCGCACTCGGGTCAGGGAGGACATTGCGATGCCGCTTAACACTCAAAAGCTCTTCATCAGCCTGCTGCTTTTTTCTTCACTCGACGCAGGCGCTACTACCGTCAATCGTTGCCAGGATCAAAGCGGCAGCGTGACTTTCACAACACTGAGCTGCCCCATCGGGCAAGCGACAACGCCACAGGATATCAATCCGGCATCTGGCATGACCTTCACGGCCCCTTCTCCGGCTTCAAAAGCGCACGCGATGAGAGATCCTGAAAGCCGGGAAGTGGTGGTCGTGGGCCAACGCGATGACGGCTGCGGCAATATCCTGAGTGCGGAGCAGCGCCGCAAGGCGATCATCAATCAGCAGACGCCAACGGGGATGAGCAAACGTGATGTAGAAAGCTTGCTGGGTCGGCCCGACAAGATCATCAGCCGTAACGCTGAAGTGCGTTATGTGTATGAGGAGAAGAAAGGACGCAGCCGACAGGTGTCATTCGATGAACACGGCTGTGTAAAAGGTAAACGCTAGAAAGCAAAAAGCCCGCATTTGCATGCGGGCTTTTCGTTTTATGGTGCACTCGACAGGATTCGAACCTGTGACCGCTCGGTTCGTAGCCGAGTACTCTATCCAGCTGAGCTACGAGTGCAGATGGCGCTTTTTAAACCAGTTCACCTCTGGTCACTGCATTTTACTTCTGGAAGTGAGTGGTGCTTCCGAAGACCTGTTGAAGCCAGGCTCTTTCTAACTTAAGACTGTCGTTTGTATCGCTACAAAAAACGCTTAAATGGTGCACTCGACAGGATTCGAACCTGTGACCGCTCGGTTCGTAGCCGAGTACTCTATCCAGCTGAGCTACGAGTGCATTTGTTGCCGCGCATTATAGGCCGTCAAATCTCTTGGTCAAGCACTTTTTCGATTAGATTCAACAACTTACCGATCAAGCCAGATTACAACGTACTACGCAAATAATGGCGGAGAACGGGGGATTCGAACCCCCGACACCCTTTTGAGGTGTACTCCCTTAGCAGGGGAGCGCCTTCGGCCACTCGGCCAGCTCTCCGCAACACGGGGCGTATAATAACCACCCTTTTCCCCGTTTGCAAACCAAAAATTCAATAAAAATTAATGGCTTGGTTCTTCGTCCTTCTCTTTCTTTATACGCAGGTAAATCTCTTCGCGGTGAACGGCCACTTCCTTGGGCGCGTTGACCCCAATGCGTACTTGATTGCCTTTTACGCCGAGCACGGTCACGGTGATTTCACCATCACCAATGATCAGACTTTCCGCGCACCGGCGAGTCAGAATCAGCATACCTATCTCCTTACGGCTTACATTCAAGGGACTACAGTCTGCATAGACAAACGGCATGGCCCGAGCCGCAAGCGACCCCAGGTCCATGCCTCAGTATCGACCAGCGCCGGAAAAAGAACAGGTTCTCGCGCACATCCCGTAGCAGAAGGCCCGGCCGAAACCGCGCCTCTGCCCAAGATTTATTCGCCCTGACGCGGTGCGTCGAGTTCAAAAGCAGTGTGCAGCGCGCGCACGGCCAGCTCCAGGTACTTCTCTTCGATCACCACCGAGACCTTGATTTCGGACGTCGAGATCATCTGGATGTTGATGCTTTCCTTGGCCAGCGCTTCGAACATGCGACTGGCGACACCGGCGTGGGACCGCATGCCGACACCGACGATGGAAACCTTGGCGATCTTGGTGTCGCCAATGACTTCACGGGCGCCGATTTCATTGGCGGTGTTCTGCAGAACCTGCAGCGCTGCCTGGTAATCGTTGCGGTGCACGGTGAAGGTGAAATCGGTGGTGTTATCGTGCGAAACGTTCTGCACGATCATGTCGACTTCGATGTTCGCGCCGCTAATGGGACCGAGAATCTTGAACGCAACGCCCGGGGTGTCTGGCACGCCACGGATGGTCAGCTTGGCTTCGTCGCGGTTGAAGGCGATGCCCGAAATGATCGGCTGTTCCATGGATTCCTCTTCATCAATGGTAATGAGGGTGCCTGGACCCTCTTTGAAGCTGTGCAGTACGCGCAGCGGGACGTTGTACTTGCCGGCGAATTCGACCGCGCGGATCTGCAGGACCTTGGAGCCGAGGCTCGCCATCTCCAGCATTTCCTCGAAGGTGATCTTGTCCAGACGCTGGGCCTGCGAAACAACACGCGGGTCAGTGGTGTAGACGCCGTCGACGTCGGTGTAGATCTGGCACTCATCGGCTTTCAACGCCGCAGCGAGCGCCACGCCGGTGGTGTCGGAACCGCCACGGCCCAGGGTCGTGATGTTGCCGTCTTCGTCGACGCCCTGGAAACCGGCGACCACCACCACACGACCGGCCTTCAGGTCTGAGCGAATTTTCTGATCGTCGATCTGCAGAATACGCGCCTTGTTATGGGCGCTGTCGGTCAGGATGCGGACCTGATTACCGGTGTACGAAACAGCCGGCACGCCTCGCTTGATCAGCGCCATTGCCAGCAGAGCGATGGTGACCTGCTCGCCGGTGGAAACAATGACGTCAAGCTCGCGTGGCACCGGCTGATCACTAATCTGCCGGGCCAGTTCGATCAGGCGGTTGGTTTCGCCGCTCATGGCCGATAGCACGACCACCAGATCATCGCCCGCATCACGGAATTTCTTGACCTTGTCGGCCACCTGTTCGATGCGCTCTACCGAGCCCACCGAGGTGCCGCCAAACTTTTGTACGATTAAAGCCATCTCAAAGCCGCCTCAGCCCATGAAGGGCGCCCGTTATCATTCAAACCGCGAAGCGCCGGAACCCGAATAACGGGCCCCGGGTGGGTCGACTTAAATACCTTGTTCGGCGAACGGAACAGCCAATGCCAGCGCTGCTTCGAGTCCGGCAGCATCAACACCGCCGCCTTGCGCCATATCAGGACGACCGCCGCCTTTACCGCCTACTGCGGCAGCCGCTTGCTTCATCAAATCACCGGCTTTGAGTTGGCCAGTCAGGTCTTTGGTGACGCCTGCCACCAGGACGACCTTGTCTTCATGCACCCCGCCGAGCAGGATCACTGCGCGGCCGAGCTTGTTCTTCAATTGATCAACCAGGGCCAGCAGCGCCTTGCCATCCTGACCGTCGAGACGGGCAGCGAGGACCTTGACGCCTTTGACGTCCACTGCCGAGCCCGACAGATCGTCGCCCGCAGCACTGGCCGCCTTGGCCTGCAGTTGTTCCAGCTGCTTTTCCAGCAGACGGTTGCGTTCCAGCACCGCCGACAGCTTGTCCAGAACGTTGTCGCGATTACCTTTGACCAGGTTCGCGGCTTCCTTCAGTTGCTCTTCCGCCGCGTTCAAGTACTCCAGCGCCACGGCGCCGGTCACCGCTTCGATACGGCGCACGCCAGCGGCCACACCGCTTTCGCTGATGATCTTGAACAGCGCGATGTCGCCGGTACGGTTGGCGTGAATGCCACCGCACAGCTCCACCGAGAAACCGCCGCCCATGCTCAGCACGCGGACGTTGTCGCCGTACTTCTCGCCGAACAGCGCCATGGCGCCCTTCTGCTTGGCGGTCTCGATGTCGGTTTCTTCAGTCTCGACCGCGGTGTTCTTGCGCACTTCGGCGTTGACGATGTCTTCAAGCGCCTTGATCTGCTCGGGCTTGATGGCTTCGAAGTGGCTGAAATCGAAACGCAGGCGCTGACTGTCCACCAGCGAGCCTTTCTGCTGGACGTGATCGCCCAGCACCTGGCGCAACGCGGCGTGCAGCAAGTGCGTGGCCGAGTGGTTCAACGAAGTGGCCTGGCGAACTTCGGCGGCGACTTCGGTGCTGACCGTGGTGCCGACTTTCAGGCTGCCCGACAC
Organism: Pseudomonas sp. HP_01; assembly: GCF_055284355.1. Taxonomy (NCBI): domain Bacteria; kingdom Pseudomonadati; phylum Pseudomonadota; class Gammaproteobacteria; order Pseudomonadales; family Pseudomonadaceae; genus Pseudomonas; species Pseudomonas sp. HP_01. Next base: position 20,565 of record NZ_JBTOPV010000041.1, read on the forward strand.
TTGAACACCGTGGTGCAGGAACGCGCCGCCGGTCTTGGTGGTGTCGCTCACATCGAAGCGCACTTCGCCGTTGGCGGTCAGGTAACCGCTGTCGCCGATCTGGCCGCCGGATTCTGCGTAGAACGGGGTCTGGTCGAGGATGACCACGCCGTCCTCGCCTTCGCTCAATTGCTCGACCGCGAGGCCGTCTTTGTAGAGCGCGACGACCTTGGCCTCGCCTGCGGTGGCTTTATAGCCAGTGAACTGCGTGGCCACATCAACCTTGACCAGGCTGTTGTAGTCCATGCCGAAGGAGCTGGCGGAACGCGCGCGTTCACGCTGGGCGTCCATCTCACGCTCGAAACCGGCCTCGTCGAGGGTCAGGTTGCGTTCGCGGGCGATGTCGCCGGTCAGGTCCATCGGGAAACCGTAGGTGTCGTACAGCTTGAACACCACGTCGCCAGGGACGATGGTGCCCTTGAGCTCGGCGAGATCCTGCTCAAGGATCTTCAAGCCCTGCTCCAGTGTCTTGGCGAACTGCTCTTCTTCAGCCTTGAGTACGCGCTCAATGTGGGCCTGCTGGTTTTTCAGCTCGGGGAAGGCTTCGCCCATTTCGGCGACGAGTGCAGCCACGATCTGGTAGAAGAAGCTGCCCTTGGCGCCCAGCTTGTTGCCGTGACGGCAGGCGCGACGAATGATACGACGCAGCACGTAGCCGCGGCCTTCGTTGGACGGCAGCACGCCGTCGGCAATCAGGAAGCCGCACGAACGGATGTGGTCGGCGACGACTTTCAGGGAAGCCTGATTGTCGTTGCTGCAGCCGATGGCTTTTGCAGCGGCGGCCAGCAGGCTCTGGAACAGGTCGATTTCGTAGTTGGAATTGACGTGTTGCAGCACCGCGCTAACGCGCTCAAGGCCCATGCCGGTGTCGACCGATGGCGCTGGCAGCGGGTGCAGAACGCCGTCGGCCGTGCGGTTGAACTGCATGAAGACGTTGTTCCAGATCTCGATGTAACGGTCGCCGTCTTCTTCCGGTGAACCCGGCGGGCCACCCCAGATGTCGGCGCCGTGGTCGTAGAAGATCTCGGTGCACGGGCCACACGGGCCGGTATCGCCCATGGTCCAGAAGTTGTCGGAGGCGTATGGCGCGCCCTTGTTGTCACCGATGCGCACCATGCGCTCGGCCGGCACGCCGATCTCTTTGGTCCAGATGTCGTAGGCTTCGTCGTCCGAGGCGTAAACCGTGACCCAGAGTTTTTCCTTGGGCAGGTTCAGCACGCCGGTGAGGAAGGTCCACGCGTAGGTGATCGCGTCGCGCTTGAAATAGTCACCGAAGCTGAAGTTGCCCAGCATTTCGAAAAAGGTGTGGTGACGCGCGGTGTAGCCGACGTTTTCCAGGTCGTTGTGCTTGCCACCGGCACGCACGCACTTCTGGCTGCTGACGGCGCGGGTGTAGGCCCGTTTTTCCTGGCCCAGGAAGCAGTCCTTGAACTGGTTCATGCCTGCGTTGGTGAACAGCAGGGTCGGGTCGTTGCCCGGGATCAGGGAGCTGGAGGCGACTCGGGTGTGGCCTTGCTCTTCGAAGAAGCGAAGGAAGGCTTCACGGATTTCTGCGCTTTTCATAGGTTCTTCCACGGAAACTGCGGCCTGGCACATGCATAGCGTCATTCGACGCAGCGACGGCAAAGGGCCGCATTATATAGGCGTTGTACGCTCGGTACAGCGTGTTATTCGATAGAAACCGGCAATCGGGCTGATCACCCGATCAGTGAGCGCCAAACTCGGCAAATGCCGCAACCACCTTGTCCAGATGGGCAGCAGTCACATCAAGATGAGTGACCATACGCAACCGCGGCGCGGCACTCAGCACGATACCGCGCTCGGCGCACAGGGCGTTAAGTGCCTGCGCGCGATCGCCGATCCGTACGTAGACCATGTTGGTCTGCACCGGCTCTACGTCAAAGCCAAGGTCTGCAAGCGCTTTGCCCAGAGCGGTGGCATTGGCGTGATCCTCAGCCAGACGCTCGACCTGATGCTCCAGCGCGTACAGACCCGCTGCAGCCAGGAGACCGGCCTGACGCATGCCGCCGCCGACCATCTTGCGCAGGCGCCGCGCCTTGGCGATGAACTCGCTCGAACCGCAGAGCACCGAGCCGACCGGCGCGCCGAGCCCTTTGGACAGGCACACCGACACCGAATCGAAGTGTCGGGTGATCTCCCGCGCGTCCACACCCAGCTTGACGGCGGCGTTGTACAGACGAGCGCCGTCGAGGTGCAGGCTCAGGCCTTTTTCGCGGGTGAATGCCCGGGCCGCCGCGAGGTACTCCATTGGCAGGACTTTGCCCTGCATGGTGTTTTCCAGGGCCAGCAACCGTGTGCGGGCGAAATGAAAGTCGTCGGCCTTGATGGCGGCGGCGACCTGTTCCAGGTCCAGCGATCCGTCCGCCTGATTGTCCAGGGGCTGAGGCTGTATCGAGCCGAGCACCGCCGCACCGCCACCTTCGTATTTGTAGGTATGCGCCTGCTGGCCGACGATGTATTCGTCGCCGCGCTCGCAGTGGGCCATCAGGCCGATCAGATTGCTCATGGTGCCGGTCGGCACAAACAGTGCAGCGGCATAACCGAGACGTTCCGCCAGCCACGATTCCAGCCGATTGACCGTCGGGTCTTCGCCATACACGTCATCGCCAAGGGCCGCACTGGCCATGGCGTCGCGCATGCCGGCCGAGGGTTGGGTCACGGTGTCACTGCGCAGATCGATTACCGCCACGATGAAGCTCCCGCTGATTAGGGTCGAGCTTCAGTTCTGAGGCCCGGGGCTTCGATAATCAAGGCTTGGGACAGGAATGCCAAGACGCCTTATAAGAAAAGCTGATGAAAACCATCAAAAAGGCTCCAAGCGAATCCCGGAAATCTATGTTACAAACTGCACGCCGACGGAAAACGCCGTTGGCAACGTTCTCAGGGCGGGGTGCAATTCCCCACCGGCGGTAATGGCGCGCAATGCGTCGAGCCCGCGAGCGCTTGCAGCGAGCTTACCCTCGACGCAAGGTCAGCAGACCCGGTGTGATCCCGGGGCCGACGGTCATAGTCCGGATGAAGAGAGAACGGGACTGGCACAGCAGGATCGTTTCGAGACGAGTCCAGGCGCTTCGCGTCGGGGAGGGTTTCGCACGTACCCTGGCATCCCATTCGATCCAAAACGCCCTGTTTTTTTTATTAAACAGGAGTCAGAACACATGCAACCTACCGCCATTCACGCTCACGAGCGTATCGCTTTTATTCAAGCCTGCTGGCACAAGGAAATCGTCGATCAGGCACGCAAGGGCTTTGTCGCCGAAATGGCGCAACACGGTTACGCCGAGACCGACATCGATTTCTTTGAAGTCGGCGGCGCATTCGAAATCCCGCTTCACGCCAAGCTGCTGGCCAAGTCAGGTCGCTATGGCGGCGTCGTGGCGGCCGGTTTGGTGGTCGACGGCGGCATCTATCGCCATGAGTTCGTCGCGCAGTCGGTGATCAGCGCGCTGATGCAGGTTCAGCTGGAAACTGAAGTGCCCGTGTTCTCGGTCGTGCTGACCCCGCACCACTTCCACGCCGGTGAAGAGCACCAGAAGTTCTTCTTCGATCACTTCGTGCACAAGGGCCAGGAAGCGGCCAAGACCTGCGCGGACACGCTGACAAAACTGCGTGCAGTGCGTCGGGTGGGTGAGGTGCAGAAAGCGGCGGGTTGATTTGCACCCGAAGATCAAGATCAACTGCTTCCCGGCTGAAGCCGGTCCTACAGACCTACCGCGTTCCCACTGTAGGACTGGCTTTAGCCGGGAAGAGGCCGGTTTGATCGCCACGCATTTCATTGAATGCTGGCGCTGCCCTTAGTGGGACCGGCTTCAACCGGGAAGAGGCCAGCATGACCGCCATCAGGCCAATGTCTCGTCCGTCGCCGGCACAATCAGAATCCCCGCCCGCAGCCCGTTTTTGACGTTCGGGTTGGGGAAGATGATCCGCGCGCCCTCCTCTTCTATTACCCAGCGTGAATCGGCCAGGTCTTCGGCCAGCACGTAGCCTTTTTCCAGTTCCGTGAAGTTCTCGATGTCCGCCGGCAAGTTCAGGCGGAAGGCGTCGCTGTGCTTGATGATTTCCCGGGCCACGCTGAACAGCTGCAACCCATTCAGATCCGCAGGCTCACCGGCTTCGGTGCCGGCGATCAGGTGTTCGAGGCAGGACTTTAGCTTGTCGAGGTTGACTTGCTGGTTCTGCCCGAACGGGCGCGCCTTGCCCAGCTCCAGGGTAAAGGCTTCCGCGTCGAGCTTGTCGTAGGTGTAAGCGCTGAACACGATCGACGACTTGTTCTGCAACAGCACCGCTTCCATGCCGGCAGTACGCAGCCGGGCCAGTTCGCGGCGGGAATGGGCGCGACCTTCTTTCCACGGATACAGCGCGAACTGCTCGATTTTCGAGCCGCGAATCGCCGTGTGCAGGTCGTAGTGCAGGCGGTAGCGGCCCGGAATGTTGAAGAAGCTGGCGGCCAGACGCTCGAGTTCGCAGGCGCGCAAGGCTTCGCTGCCGCCGCTGTGCTCGTGACGGCCATTGAACAGCCGGTTGACGTCCTGCTCGACATAACGCCCGCCGCTACGCATCGCTTCGGGGTTGCCGAACAGAAACAGAATACGTGCGCGAGGCTTGAGGTCGCCCCGGGCGATGGCATGAATCAGCGCATCGAGCAGCTCGATCGGCGCGGTTTCGTTGCCGTGGATGCCGGCGGACAACAGCAGGTCAGTGCCATTGTCGCGCGCTTCGGGAGGCCGGACTTCCAGCGCGCCTTCAGCGAGCCAGCGCATGCGAACGCCGTCGACAGTCAGCTGAGTCTTTTCCGCGGGTTCGCGACCCGCGAGGGTCAGTTCAAGCAGTTTGCCGAGGGCGAGCATGGGGAGCTTCCTGCGCAGGCTTAGTCGTGGGTGCAGTCTGGGCCGTGCACGTGGCCTTCTTCGTCGTCGCCGCTCATGTCAGCCGGTTCCATTTCCAGTTGCAGGCTGACCAGGTTGGTCGCCAATGGACGCAGCAGCAGGTTGGCGTATTCGGCATCGCCTTCTTCGACGTCAACGCCGATCAGCAACTGGCCACGGCCGTCCTGTTGAATCCAGACCTCTTTGCCCTGCCAGATAACGGCAAGTCGGGTGCAGGACGTTTCCAGCTGAGTGCCGTCAGTATCTTCAAGGATCAAACGCAGCGCGTCGGTCATGGCAAAACTCTCTCTGTAAAAGCTAAAACTTCGTCGCCTGACGCCGCTCGGGCGCAGGCGTAACGGATGGGGTGCATCAGTTGATCTGGAAAGGATAGACCGCGCCCAGTTTCAGGTGCTGCGTCAGCTCGTCCAGCGCCGTACGGCATTCAATCAGCAGTTGTGGATCGGCCAGATCACTGTCGCTCATGCGGTCGCGATAGTGTTTGTCGACCCACTGCGTCAGCGTGTCGTACAGCGGCGCGGTCATGATAACGCCTGGATTGACCGCCGCCAGTTCGGTTTCATTCAGCGCCACGCGAAGACGCAGGCACGCCGGGCCGCCGCCGTTCTGCATGCTCTGCTTGAGGTCGAACACCTTGACCTCGCGAATAGGGCTGTCGTCCGCCAGCAGGCGCTGCAGGTAATGCCACACGCGCTCGTTGCTGCGGCACTCTTCCGGCACGATCAGCAGCATCGAACCGTCGGCGCGGGACAACAGCTGGCTGTTGAACAGGTACGAACGCACCGCGTCTTCCACGGCCACTTCACTGCGCGGCACGCAGATGGCCTGGAAGCGACCGCCGCGTTGACCGAGCTTGTTGTGCAGCTCGGCGAGCATGGGCTCGGTATTGAGGAAGGCGTCCTCGTGATAGAACAGGACCTCGCCATTGCCCACCGAGATCACGTCGTTGTGGAACACGCCCTGATCAATCACCGCCGGGTTCTGCTGAGCGAAGACCACGCCCTCGGCGCTCAGGCCATGCAGACGCGCAACGGCCTGGGAGGCTTCGAGGGTCTGGCGGGCCGGGTATTTCTGCGGCGCAGGAAGACGGCTGTCGAACGCAGCGCGGCCGAAGACGAAAAACTCGACACCGGGCTCCCCGTAGCTGCGGCAGAAACGCGTGTGGTTGGCCGCGCCCTCGTCGCCGAACTGGGCGACGGCAGGCAACGCCGCATGGTGGGCGAAATGCTGTTGATCAGCGAACATCCCGCCGAGGACGCGGCTGGTGGTCGGGTGCTCGATGCTGCGGTGGTACTTGCAGTTGAGGTTGGCGGCGGTGAAATGCACGCGGCCGTCGGCTGTGTCGGCGCTCGGGCTGACCGTGGCGGCGTTGGCCACCCACATGCTCGACGCCGAGCAACTGGCGGCCAGCAGCGGCATCGACTCTTTGGCGGCGCGCTCAATGACCTGTGCGTCGCTGCCGCTGAAGCCCAGTTTGCGCAGACCTGCTACGTCGGGGCGTTCCTGGGGGGCCAGCACGCCCTGGGTGAAACCCATCTCCATCAGCGCTTTCATTTTGGCCAGCCCCTGCAAAGCGGCCTCGCGCGGGTTGGAGGATTGCTGGCAGTTGTTCTGGGACGCGACGTTGCCGTAGGACAGCCCACCGTAGTTGTGGGTCGGGCCCACTAGACCGTCAAAGTTGACTTCACAGGATTTCATCGGTGAGGCTCCGTGGATCTGTTTTTATGTGCACAGTCTTCGTAGTGCGCTGAACGAACTGTAGGAGCGGGGGGGGGGGGGGGGGGGGGGGGGGGGGGGGGGGGGGAGGGGGGGGGGGTGGTGAGGTGTGGGGGGGTGGGTTGGGGGGGGGAGGAGAGGGCGGGAGGCGGGCCGG
>NZ_JBTOPV010000042.1:0-25126 GCF_055284355.1 Pseudomonas sp. HP_01
GATGCCCGACGCTTTCCCGGCTAAAGCCAGTCCTACAGGGTAATGCGGTGGATTCGCAGGACCGGCTTCAGCCGGGAAGAGGCCAGTGTGAACACCCTCAGTCTTGCGGTGCGACGCCCGACGCTTTCCCGGCTAAAGCCAGTCCTACAGGGTAATACGGTGCATTCGTAGGACCGGCTTCAGCCGGGAAGAGGCCGGATGGAGCACCATCAAATTTGCGGTGTAATGCCCGACGCTTTCCCGGCTAAAGCCAGTCCTACAGGGTAATGCGGTGCATTCGTAGGACCGGCTTCAGCCGGGAAGAGGCCGGATGGAGCACCTTCAAATTTACGGCATGACGCCTGACGCTTTCCCGGCTAAAGCCAGTCCTACTGATTAACGCTTTCTTCACAGCGTCTGCTGCGGCGGCCTCGGGAAGGGCGCATCCAGCGGCGCGGTGTCGAAGCTCTGAATCAGATCAATCAGGATCTGCGTCGCAGGTCCCAGAGGTTTGTCCTTGCTGGAGTAAAGAAAAAACGTAGGGTGTCGGCTGCCGCCTTTGTCCAGCGGCAGGATTTTCAGCAGCCCATCTTGAATCTCCCGCTCAATGATGTGGCGGGGCAGCCAGGCAAAGCCCAGCCCGCTGCTCACGAACGCAGCCGCAGTCGCAAGGCTCCCGACCGTCCAGCGCTGTTCGGCACCGAGCCAGCCGACGTCGCGCGGCTGATTGCGCCCGGAATCACGAATCACCACCTGCAACTGACTTTCCAGGTCCTGAAAATTCAGCTCGCGTTGCAACTGATGCAGGGCATGGCCCGGGTGCGCCACGGCGACGAATTCGACCTTGCTCATCTCATTGCCGAGATAACCCGGAATACTGAAGCCACTGATGGCGAGATCGGCTACACCTTCCAGCAACACTTCCTCGACGCCCGACAGCACTTCCTCACGCAGCCGCACCCGACATCCGCGGCTCTGCGGCATAAAAGCTGTCAGGGCCCGCACAAGTCGCGCGTTCGGGTACGCAGCGTCGACCACCAACCGCACCTCGGCCTCCCAGCCCTGTTCCATGTGGTGGGCCAGGTCTTCCAGCTGGCTGGCGTTCTTCACCAGTTGCCGCGAGCGCCGCAACAACACCTCACCGGCCTCGGTCAGCACGGCTTTCCGGCCGTCTATGCGCAACAGCGGAACGCCGAGCTGATCCTGCATTCGGGCGACGGTGTAGCTGACCGACGACTGCGAGCGGTGCAGCGCTTCGGCGGCCTGCGCGAAGCCGCCATGGTCGACAACGGCTTGCAGCGTGCGCCATTGATCAAGGGTGACGCGGGGCGCTTTCATCTCTCGCTCCTGTTGTCCTAAGCTGGCGGTCCCTGAATGGAGACTGCCCCATGAAAAGAATCTGTTGTGTGCTGCTGGCGATGCTGCCGATGAGCGCGTTCGCCTACCCCATCGACGTCGAGAAAGACATCAAGGGCGTGCAGGTCGACTACAACAGTCATGACGTCGCCTACGACATCGGCAACATCACCCTGAATAACTTTGGCGATGTCCCGGCCAAGTGCAGCGTGGTCTTTCGCAACGGTCCGGAAGCCCCGCGCACGCGCCGGGTCCAGGTCGCGCCAAAGAGCAGCACCGAAGTGACCGCCAAGTTCACCCGCGACATCGTCAAGCTGCGCATCTCCCTGAGCTGCGAGCCTCTGTAACCCGCGCGTCAGACTCGACGGAGCGTACTTCGGCTTCGGCGATAAAACAAATTCTTAGATGGGTTCGGGTCGATAGTCGGCTTCTTTGATCGAGACGCCGGCCGCGGACAGGGCAGGGAGATGTGCGTTCTCGTACTGTAATGACATGCACCACGTCTCTTAATCGCCCGTTAATCCCGCCGCCCGATGATGCTCGCGTTCATCGACACTCCATTGGCACTCCTTCGCTCCTGAGTGCATTGCCCGATCGACCTGCAGGAATGCGCCGGGTCGATCGGGTTTTTTCTTTCCGGGTCAGACAACGCCGCAAACGGTGGACCCGCCGACCCGTTCAATAGACACGCCATGGCCAACCGGCTAAGGTCGCCGCCTTCAAAAAAGGGGCGACCATGGGCTATCTACTTTTCGTGACGCTGATTCAAGCGTTTTCCTTCAGCCTGATCGGCGTCTATCTGGCCGGGCACGTCGACAGCTACTTCGCCGTGCTGCTTCGCGTCGTGCTGGCCGGTCTTGTCTTCATCCCGCTCACACGCTGGCGTAGGGTCGAGCCGTCATTCATGCGCGGCATGCTGTTGATCGGTGCGCTTCAGTTCGGCGTCACCTACGTCTGCCTGTACCTGAGCTTTCGCGTGCTGACGGTCCCCGAAGTGCTGCTGTTTACCATCCTGACACCGCTCCACGTCACGCTGATCGAGGATGCCCTCAATCGGCGCTTCAATCCGTGGGGCCTGTTGGCGGCGTTGGTCGCGGTGCTCGGTGCAGTCATCATCCGCTACGACCGGGTTGATCCGAATTTCCTCGGCGGCTTCCTGCTGCTGCAGGTGGCGAACTTCACCTACGCAGCGGGCCAGGTGCTCTACAAACATCTGGTCGCCCGCCATCCCAGCGATCTGCCGCACTACCGCCGCTTCGGCTATTTCTACCTCGGTGCCCTGGCCGTGGCGTTGCCGGCGTTTCTGCTGTTCGGCAATCCGCAGCATCTGCCGGATGCGCATCAACAGTGGGTGGCGTTGCTGTTCCTCGGCCTGTGTTCCACCGCGCTCGGCATGTATTGGTGGAACAAGGGCGCGTGCCTGGTCAACGGCGCCACACTGGCGGTGATGAATAACCTGCACGTGCCGGTGGGGCTGCTGATCAATCTGTTGATCTGGGGACAGAATGAGGACTTGGGCAAGCTGTTTTTGGGCGGGCTGGTGATTGTTTCATCGGTGTGGATCAGTCGCCGCGGTCTTGTTCAACGCCGGGCTGTTCTCTGAAACAGCCGGGTTAGACGCTCGCGTCAACGACATTAACGAGGGTGATGTTAGATATCTTCATGCTTGGTTTTTCATGTTGGGTTCAACCGAATAGATTGGCCCCAACGAAACGACTTAACCAACTTACCAGCAACTATCCGGAGATATACATCATGAAAAAGTCCATCGCTTTCGGCTTCGCATTGTCCATCCTGGCTACGGGTTCTGCATTCGCCAGCTCAGAACACATTAACCAACGCGCCATCGTCGACGCTTCCAGTGCTACCGTTCTGGATAGCAAAGTCGCCAGCAAAGAGGCCGTCAAGCCTTTCGCTACCCAGATTTCCGGCACCGTGACCGTTGCTGAAAACCGCAAAGAGTTTGGTTCTAGCTACCAGCGTGATCGTTAATTCCTTGGGTGTTACAAGACTCAAAATAAAAGCCCGGCAGATGCCGGGCTTTTTTTTGTTTTAATTTCTTTTTATTCATGAGCGCGTCGGCTATCGCCCGGCGCTTCAGCACGATTCTCCAGACTGTAATCTCGCATCACGTCAGCAATGCGCAGGTGGTAATCATCGAATACTTGCCTACGCCCCGTAAGTTGCGCGGCACGATGCAACTCAAGGCCGCGCCACCGTTTAATGGCTTCCTCATCACGCCAAAATGACAGCGACAGAACTTTTCCTGGCTCACTCAGGCTCTGATAACGCTCCACTGAAATGAACCCATCCAAACCTTCCAGCAATGGCTTCAGTTCAGCCGCAAGATCAAGATACCGCTGGTATTGCTCCTCATGTGGCCACGCTTCAAAAATAACGGCGATCATTGTTGAGTCTCCCGGCTGCAATGGAAATAAGGAATCCGAGCATTGAGCGAGGGCAAGTAGCGCCATTGATGAGCGCGGACAGCGGTGGTGGGCTGTCTACGCAATAGCTCTGAAACCGCTTCAGAGGCAATACACAAAGCGAGTTGCTGGCCTGGGCATTCATGTCTGCCTGAGCCAAAGCTGAATATTCGACGGTGTGACCGTGTGAGCAAAAAGTTGTCAGGATCCGGGTTTGCGCAAGGATCCCTGTTCGCCGAAGCCAGTAACAAAAGAACCGTATCCCCGGCCTTCAGGACGCTGCCTTCGATAACACACTGTTCGGCAACGAACCGCCGTGTGTTTTGTATGGGGCAGTCGTGGCGCGCCGCCTCGGCTACCCACTCTGCAATACGCGCCGGTTGTTGAGGGGGTTCAAACAGGTCGGGGTTACGATGAATTGCTATGAGGGTGTTGCCGATCAAGCCTGCGGTGGCCTCGCAGGTCTGTGACAACAGGCCGATCAGATTAGCGATCAATGCGTCTCTGTCTCTCCAGCCCGTCACGTCACATTCCCTCAACACGTGGCTCATGAAGCGACTTCTTTCATCCTCGCAAAGCAGCAACTCTGCGAACAGTTGACTCAACCGAGTCGCTCCGGCATCGGCCTCATCCAGCTTGGTCTTGTCGCTTAAGGGGGAAAGGCAGCCCACAAAATTCTGGGTCAGGGTAACAACTTCACGTAACTGAGTGAAAGGAACGCCCATCAAGGTTGCCATGACGGATACGGGCAACGTCCACATCAATTCATTGAGGGCGTCGACCGGGGCATTGAGGGACTCGAACACCTGCGACACAATTTCTGCGATGTTTTCGTCATGCACAGAAGCCAAAGCGGGCGCAATGGCCATTCTTGGACACTGGTGTTCAGCTCCCTCGTTCATGCGCATGAGACGACCGAAAATACGACCCGCGGCGCCCTGTGCAATTGGGAGAGGAACCGGCTCATCAAGAGGACGGACTCGACAGTCCGAATGTTTCAGAATGGCCTCTACGGCACTGGCATCACTGGCGATCCACAGGCGTAGATCTGCGTCGAACAACAGCCCCTTTCGTTGCCTTAAACCTGCGTAATAAATATAAGGGTCGGCATGGCTGGCTGCTTCAAACGGCGTCATTTCTGAAAGTCCTGTTCACAAAGAACGGCTAATATCCGGCACTGCGCACGTTAACGATTCGTTCAGGAACGAAATATGGACTCCCCAGGCAATGACACCGCCATTTCAAGGGTCGCCGGCGCAATCGCCGAACCAGCAAGGACGAAGATGCTCTGTTCGTTGATGGATGGGCATGCACGTACAAGCACAGAAATGGCTGTCATCGGCGACGTAAGTGCCTCTACCGCAAGCGCGCATTTGGCAAGGCTCAAAGAGGACGGGCTGGTGAAGCTGCACACGCAGGGCAGGCATCGGTATTACAGTCTGGCGGACGCAGACGTGGCCAGAGCGATTGAGGCCCTCATGGTGATCAGTCAGAAGCCGGAAACCCGGTTCGTCCCGAATACCCCGGGTCGACTGCAAATCGCACGAACCTGTTATGACCACATGGCGGGTTCATTGGCTGTAAAACTGCACGATTGTTTCCTCGAGTCAGGCTGGCTGACCATGTCAGCCCCTGACGACGGTAATTATCAACTCACTGTCAGCGGCGAAAAAGCGATGGCCGACCTGGGGCTCGATGTGGAGACAGTCAGGGCGCAGCGACGTCGCTTCGCCTGCTCATGCCTGGATTGGAGCATGCGCCGCCCGCATCTCGCCGGAGCACTGGGTGCCGCCTTCCTGCACATAGCGACCAGCCGCAAATGGGTTATTCAAGACCTTGACAGTAGGGCACTGGCGTTGACGCCAAACGGAAAGAAAGAGTTCTCCGTTCGATTCGGGGTCAGCACTGAAAACAATGCGCCTTAGCTGTGCTTGGGCGTTAAGCGCTGCCCGGTTGCTGCAGACTTTGATTCGACGACATCTTCTCCAACCCAATCCGTAAATCCGCCCCGCTTGGCTGTTGATAAACCCCCAGCCCGAACTCCGGCAGCACGGCCAGCAGGTAGTCGAAAATATCCCCCTGAATGCGCTCATAGTCACCCCAACTGGTGGTGCGGGTGAAGCAGTAGATTTCCAGCGGAACGCCCTGGGCCGTGGCCTCCATCTGGCGGACCATGCAGGTCATGTCCGGGTGGATATCGACGTGGCTTTTCAGGTACGCCAGCGCGTAGGCGCGGAACGTGCCGATGTTGGTGATACGGCGGCGATTGGCCGACATCTCGGCGACGTTGCCCTGGGCTTCATTCCACGCTTTGAGCTCGGCTTTTTTGCGGCCCATGTAGTCGGTCAACAGGCGAACCTTGGTCAGCTTCTGCTCCTCTTCATCGGAGACGAAGCGCACGCCGCTGGCATCGATGAACAGGCTGCGCTTGATCCTGCGCCCGCCGGACTGCTGCATCCCGCGCCAGTTCTTGAACGACTCGGACATCAAGCGCCAGGTTGGGATCGAGACGATGGTCTTGTCGAAATTCTGCACCTTCACTGTGTGCAGGGTGATGTCCACCACGTCGCCATCAGCACCGACCTGTGGCATTTCGATCCAGTCGCCGACCCGCAGCATGTCGTTGCTGGTCAGCTGCACGCTGGCAACGAAGGAGAGCAGGGTGTCTTTGTAGACGAGCAGAATCACCGCCGACATTGCGCCGAGCCCGGAAAGCAGCAACAACGGCGATCGGTCGATCAACGTGGCAACGATGATGATGCCGGCGAACACGTACAAGATCATTTTCGTCAGCTGCACGTAGCCCTTGATCGAGCGGGTGCGGGCGTGTTCGGTGCGCGCGTAGATGTCCAGCAGGGCGTTGAGCAGCGCGCCGACTGTGAGCATGAGGAAGAGGATGGTGAACGCCAGCGCGATGTTGCCGAGCACGTGGTTGGCGGCAGTGCTGAGGTTCGGGACCAGATTCAGCCCGAATTGAATCACCACCGAGGGCGTGACCTGGGCCAGTCGGTGAAAGACTTTGTTGTGCAGAAAATCGTTGAGCCAGAACAACGACGGCTGCCGGCTCAGGGCTTTCATGGCGTAAAGGATCATCCATCGCGCAAGCCGCCCGAGGGCGAAAGCCGCGACGAGCAGTAACAGCAATCCGGTGATCGTGCGCAGCATTGGCTGGTTTTCCAGCAGCGTCCAGATTTCCTGGGCGCGTAGCCAAAGCGAATGGGTGTCCATGGGCGCTGGATCTCCTGATCAGAAATGGGGGGCGCGATTAGAGCATTGATAGGGAAGCGAGGGCAGGGTAGGGCAAATCCGGTAACAAAATAGGCCCTTTGAGCTAAAGAGACTCGGCGAATCCGGCTTAAACCGGTACCCTATGCGACTGTTTTTTTGTATTACGCCGAGGTAACACCCGTGTTCTCCCAATTCGCCCTGCACGAACGCCTGCTAAAAGCCGTGGCCGAACTCAATTTCGTCGAGCCAACGCCTGTGCAAACAGCGGCCATTCCGCTGGCGCTGGAAGGACACGATCTACGGGTGACGGCGCAGACCGGCAGCGGCAAGACTGCCGCGTTCGTATTACCGATGCTCAATCGCCTGATGGGCCCGGCCAAGGTTCGCGTCGACATCCGCGCCGTGATCCTGCTGCCGACCCGTGAGCTTGCCCAGCAGACGCTCAAGGAAGTGGAGCGTTTCTCCCAGTTCACCTTCATCAAGGCCGGCCTGATCACCGGCGGCGAAGATTTCAAGGTCCAGGCCGCAATGCTGCGCAAGGTGCCGGACATCCTCATCGGTACGCCGGGCCGCCTGCTGGAGCAACTCAACGCCGGCAACCTCGACCTCAAGCAGGTTGAACTGCTGGTCCTCGACGAAGCCGACCGCATGCTCGACATGGGCTTTGCCGAAGACGTCGAGCGTCTGGCAGGCGAATGTGCCAATCGTCAGCAGACCATGCTGTTCTCGGCCACCACCGGTGGTTCGGGCCTGCGGGAAATGATCGGCAAAGTCCTGAAAGACCCGCAGCACCTGCAGGTCAACAGTGTCAGCGAGCTGGCTCCAGGCACCCGTCAGCAGATCATCACCGCCGACCACAACGTGCACAAAGAGCAGGTCCTCAACTGGCTGCTGGCCAACGAGACCTACCAGAAAGCGATCATCTTCACCAACACCCGCGCCATGGCCGACCGTATTTATGGCCGCCTCGTGGCGCTCGAGTACAAGGCGTTCGTGCTGCACGGCGATAAAGACCAGAAGGACCGCAAGCTGGCGATCGACCGTCTGAAGCAGGGCGGCGTGAAGATCCTGGTGGCAACCGATGTCGCGGCCCGTGGCCTGGACGTTGACGGCCTGGACATGGTCATCAACTTCGACATGCCGCGCACCGGTGACGACTACGTTCACCGCATTGGCCGCACCGGCCGTGCCGGTGGCGAAGGTCTGGCGATCTCGCTGATCACCCACGGTGACTGGAACCTGATGTCCAGCATCGAGCGCTACCTGAAGCAGAAGTTCGAGCGCCGCACGATCAAGGAAGTCAAAGGCACCTACACCGGGCCGAAGAAGGTCAAGGCGTCGGGCAAGGCTGTCGGCGTGAAGAAGAAAAAAACCGATGGCAAAGGTGACAAGAAGGGCGACAAAAAGAAAGCTGTCGCCAAGGGGCCGACCAAACGCAAGTCGGTAAACCGTCCGAAGGCCGAGCCTTTGGTCAGCCAGGACGGGATGGCGCCGCTGAAAAAGCGCGTCACGCGTCCGCCGGTCGCTGAATAAGCCCCTCCTGCCTCCCGGCCAGCCCGCTGAACGGCTGGCCCTCCACTGGGTCACAACCACTGAGCATCAAGCCCGTTGACCGGATGTCACGGGTATTGCCCTGTTGGCCCACTGGAGGTTGAAACATGTCTAAACGATACGACTGGGACCTGATCGAGCGTCTGTTGCACCACGTGCAAAACAGCGTCGCAATCGCCGATGCATCAGAAACCCACGCCGCAGAATTGAGAACGTTGTTGCTCGAACGCGGGTTCATTGCTGCCCACACCAGCGGTGCAGGCGGGCATGGCGAAGGCGCCACCCTTACGCCTCGAGGCGCGAGCTTGCTGGCGATGATCGACAGCAGCATTCCGGGCAATGACCATCCGCGTCAGGTGCTGGATGAACAGGGCGATGCGCTGGACCCGGAGACATTTGACGAGGTGGCCTCCAAGGCGCAAATCGCCTGACCCAAGGAGCGTCCTGATCAGGACGCTTTTTTCATGCTCTTGTAGCAACTCAAATCCGTGAAGTCCTTGCGCACATCGGCGATCTTAGCCAGCAACTTCTGCCGTTGATCCGCTGTACTCTGCGCCATCAGATCCGCAATCAACGAAATCGCCGCCTGCTCGGTATGGTCATAGGTCGCGCGGTATTCAGGGGTCCAAAAGATCTGGCGGTCCTGTAGCAGGCTGGCAATCTTCTGATCAAAGTCTGCTGCCTTGCGCTGTTTCACCGCCGCCAGCAATAGCGACTGCCAGTGCGCGCGGTTATCGATCCACAGGCGGTTCTGCTCACCCAGCGACGTCGACCATTGCATCACACGCCCCTGCTGCGCGGCATTCAGTTTGCCCATCCACGGCGTCAGACGTTTCTCCATGCGTTGAGCGCGTTCACTGATCTGCTTGTCCAGCGGCTGGTCGACGAACTCGTCCTCATGCTTGCGCAGGTCCTTGGCGAACGCTGTCTGCATCTCGCCCACTTGCTGATCGTCCAGCTGACGCAGCAGTTCGACCGCCGAAGGCGTGATTTCTTTGGAGAGGGTGGCGATGGCTTGCCGCGCTTCGGCAGTGCGCGCCTCAAGCTGCTCCTGATTGACCTGATTGTTTTCGACCATCCCTTGCAGACGGTCCAGCCAGTCAAGGTAGCCGGGGATCTGGGTGGTGCAGTGCCAGCTCAAGTGCTCTTTCAAACGCTCGTCGAGCCAGTCTTTCTGCGACGCGTTCATGTCCAGGTAGTCGTTGAGCGACCAGGGAATAATGAAGTCCAGATGCCGATACGTCAGACCAATCTGACTGCACCCCGCCAACAGCGTCAGGCTCAGCCACAGCGAAATAAAGGTCTTCAACACAATGCCCATGACTGCTCCTTGCCGGTTCGTCTCCCCGTTATAGAGCAAGTCAGGTCACGGCGGTTCAACCCATCAGAAAAACGAGCGCACGACCTTGAGCGTCACGGTGCCCTCGCACTGAGGATTGTGCCCGCTGTAAGCGCTGCAATCGGCGCCGGTGAGGCTCGAACCGCTGTACATCAAGTTCATGTCCATGCCCAGCACGGGCCGCGACACATTGAACGACCAGTCGCTGTAGGCATTGACCACGCCGCCGCCGTCGATGATTGAAGGCGAATCGAGCTGGTGGTTGCCGTACTGCATGCGCAGGTCCAGGCCCAGCGGAATCATGCTGCCCAGGTCGAGGAACAGGGTGCTGTCCTGGCGACCGGCGTCAGTGCTGAAGGCAGTGCCGATGCGGCTGTCGAAAATGCGGAAACCGGCGTAGAGCTCGTGGCTGTCGAGCTGGTCGGTGTTCGGATAGCTGTAGCGAATGACGCCAAGCTCATAGCCGAGTGTTTTGTCGAAGGGCTTCTTGAACCCCATGTAGGAGTCCACCTCCAGCGCAGTGTCGGGGGTCAGCCCTGCGCTGGGCGACCATTGCCCGAAGTAGAAACCGCTGTCGTGGGTAAGGTCGAGTCCGCCGTGGAACTTCGAATCCGCACCGCTCGGCGTCACCAGGCCCTGGGCCATGGTGCGGCTGGGCGTGGTGCCAAGCTTGAGGCTGAAGTCACCCAGCTCCCGCTCGATGACCTGAGCGCTGGCGGCGTGATGCATGAGGGCGGCGCAGGTAAACACCGCACCGGTCCAACGGTTGAAACAGCGAGCATAAGGCATGCTTCACTCCTTTCAGGTTTCGGAGGAGTGGGTCGAAGGTATCTATCCGGGAGCCGAATGGCCCGACAAGAACCGCGATCTAGAGCGCCGCAAGGATACCGCCGATTGGCGTTATCTCGCGACCATTGGTCGATTCGATGCAGATGCGCTGAACGTTGCGATCAGTTCGCCACGGAAATCAGCTGATTGACGACGATCAAGGCCTGGGGGAACGAGGGGTAACCGCTGGTGGCGACATCGAGTTTTTCGTACCTGGCACGGTACTCGCGGGCCTTGTCTTGATCGACCATACCGGCCCGTTGCGCCTGCAGGGCGATGGCCAGCGGGTAGTTGCGATCGGCTGAATCGTTGAGCTTGGCATCGATCTGTTTAGGGCTGGCGTTCTGACGCAAGAGCAGTATCGCCTGGTAAAACTCCGCCTCCCCGGTCGTGTCTTCCCTTGCTGCCCTTTCAAGCAAAGCGCTGGCGAGTTCGTCGTTTTCGGCGCGGCGTTCGTTGATCAGCAGCTTGGCCTGAAGCATGTCGTTCTGGTAAAGCAGATAGTCGGCGCGGCAGGGGCTGCCTGCCACCGAGTTGTCACAACCGTGGCTCGCACAGCCGGTCAGCCCGAGGCTTAGCAGGGCGCCGATGATCATCCGTTTGTTCATGTCGGTTTCCGCAGAGACTTCAGCAGTTCAGGGCATCGTCCGCTCTATCCCATGACCCATACGCAGCGCGATGAATGAGCAGTCATGTGACGAGAGTAAAGCAGAGCTTTGTGAAGCGGGGGAGCGATAGACCTGGCGCCTTGTGATCAAAGCGCCTGGATGTCGACCGCGGAGGCGGGAGAAAATTTACTTTTTGCCGAGGGAGATCTGTTTGGATGGGCCGAAGGTCTGGCCGCTGACACCTTTGGCGATCTGCTGGATCTCGCCACCGGATTTCAGGAAAGCTGCAATTTGCGCGTTGATCGAATCGCTGGTCTCAACGGCAGGAGCTGGCTTGGCTTTCGAGTTGGATGCTTTTACACGCATGGCTGCTATCGACCTATGTAAATTTAATACGGCCGGCCATCCTATCGGAATTGGCCGCAAATTGCTTGGGTATTATCCGATGAGGGGAGGGTCAGCGGTCGTGAAGGGCTGCGTAAACATTTCCTGAAAAGAGCGGCTAAATGACTGTTTTAATTGCGATGTTCAATCCGGCGTTCTGTTGAACAAGACCAGCGTTGAAGGCTGCGGTCAGGCTCGACGACCTGACGAATGGCTCGAGCCGTGCACCGGCTCCGCTGTGTCGCTCACCAACGGATTGATTTCCAGCGTGCCGAAGTTGGCGCCGGATGTCGGTACGAAATGCCCGCCGGAATGCCCGCCCGAATTCGGGTAGAATGCCGCCCACGTAACGAGGGTATCTGGACATGGCTTTAGTCGGGCGCTACAACAGTTTGCAAGTGGTTAAACACACCAACTTCGGTTTATATCTGGACGGGGCGCAAGATGGCGAAATTCTGCTGCCCAATCGATATATCCCCAAAGATATTCCCAGCGAAGATGAAGACTGGCTCAACGTCTTCATTTATCTGGACAGCGATGACAAGTTAATCGCCACCACCGAGAAACCCAAGGTTCAGGTCGGTGAATTCGCCAGCCTCAAAGTGGTTGAAGTCAACAGCATTGGCATCTTTCTGGATTGGGGACTGCCCAAGGATCTGCTGCTGCCATACTCGGAAGAAAAGCAGCCGCTGAAGGCCGGTGACTACTGTGTGGTGCATGTCTACCTCGACAAGCACACACGCCGCATCACCGCCACCACGCGTCTGGATCGTTATCTGGACAAGGTGCCGGCCAACTATACAGTCGGGCAGGAAGTGGACTTGCTGGTGGCTGAAGAAACCGCGATGGGTTTCAAGGCGATCATCAACAACAAGCACTGGGGCCTGATTCACAAGAACGAAGTGTTCAAGTTCCTGCGGTCCGGCAAACAGGAAAAAGGCTTCATCAAGGAAGTGCGCAGCGACGGCAACATCAGCCTGAGTCTGCAGCCAGTCGGCGAACAGCTTGCCAGCAGCCTCAACGCGCAGATCCTCGGCAAGTTGCGTGACAACAACGGCGTATTGCCTGTCAGCGACAAGAGCGATCCGCAGGTCATCAGCAACCTGTTCGGCGTCAGCAAAGGCAACTTCAAGAAAGCGATCGGCGCGCTCTACAAACAGGGCCAGATCGTCATTCACGCCGACCGTATCGAACTGGTCTGACGTGACATTCGACTGCAGCGCCGGGCATTCGGCGCTGCAGCGTTTTGCTTAGCCTTGCCGGATCACTTCTGCACGAAGCTGGCGAAGCTCAGGTTCGCGCCATTCGGGCGCATGTCCTTCAAATACGAATCCTTGTCGGCCGAGAGCTCCAGGCTCACGGTGGACTTGCGCTTGCCTTCGTTGCGAACCACCACCGCATCTTTCTGATCACGCAGGAACTTGGTCGTCACCTTCAGGTGAATCAACTCATCGGTGCTCGGCGTGTGCAGAAGCAGATGCAGCCACTCGTACTGACCCACCGCCAGACGGCTCATGGGCAAATCAAACCACCAGATATTGCGCTTGGGGTCGAGCACGGCGAAGTGCGTGTTATTGGTGCCGAGCACGGCGCCGCCGAGCTGTTCATTACGGCGCGCAATGGCCTGCTGCTTATCGAGTTTCATAACATTCCTGGATCACGGTCTCGTCAACCTGGCCCGACGCCCTGAGCGCCGCCGGTTCGGTCGCGCATTCTCCGGGGTTCTCGGGCAAACATAAAGGCAAAATTGGCCGGGGCCATTCGCGGCCTTCGACAGGGACGCGGAGCGTCCCGGGCTGCATTCCCACGCAGAGCGTGGGGACGATCAAATGTCAGCGTCTGAACGGGTCTCTTCCCGGCTAAAGCCGGTCCCACTAAAAGCAACGCGTGCCTTCGGTGGCCCAGGCGACGCGCCCGTAGGACCGGCTTCAGCCGGGAAGCTCTTGATCCGCTTTTGATCTGCTTTTGATCTTCGTACGCAAGAAGTCCAGACACCACAAATCGCGACTTTGGTGCAGGCTGAACGCAGGTCTCGCGGAGTGGGCCGAGCCGCATGGATGCGGCGAGAGCGCCGTCAGGACAGGGATGTCCGTTCGGCGCGGGCCCACGGAGCGAGACCGGAGTGAAGGAACCCTGACGAAGGAAGGGCCAAACCGAGAGCAAGCACCTTTGGTTACTTGGGGTGCTTTTCCAAGTAACTCGCCGAAGGCGAAACATCTCTGCCTTTAGGCAGAGCACTAATCGACGCGGCTTCGCGAAATAATTGAACCTCTGATTCCCCGCTCCGGTCAGTTCTAGTGTCGAGTTAATGACATCCTATTCTCACCCTGGAGTGAACCCTATGAGCAGCACCGGCGATAAAGTCAAAGGCATGGCTAACGAAGCAGTAGGCAACGTCAAGCAGGGCGTCGGCAAAGTGACCGACAACGACAAACTGCGTGCCGAAGGCAAAGCGCAAGAAATCAAAGGCGAAGTCCAACAGTCCGTTGGCGAAGCTAAAGACGCTGTCAAAAAAGGCGTCGACAAGGTCTAAAACCCTTGCGCCTAGAGCTAGCGAGCTCCAGGCGACCCGATTTGCGACACCGTAACGGCCATCCTCTGATGGCCGTTATTGTTTGCGTCCCCGACCGCCTGAAACACATCAACGGTAGCCAACACCCCGGGCACCCTGTAAAAAGCCAGCCCGTTCGGGCAACTGACGGAATTTCAACGCGATTGCCCGCTCGTATGCATACCGCTTGTAGATACCCTTGAATCAATAACCGTGCTTCGGCTACATCTGTGTCGCGAAAGGAGACGCCATGATATTCCCGGACTTGCGCCAGCTCAGCATCAAGACAGTGTTGGTCAGAACGGTCAAAGAGTTTGTCGATGACGAGATGTCGACGTACGCCTCCGCGCTGGCCTACCAGATGCTGTTTTCGCTGTTCCCGTTCCTGCTCTTCCTTATTGCCCTGATCGGCTTCCTGCACCTGCCCGACTTTTTCAGCTGGCTGCGATTGCAGTCTGAACTGGTCCTGCCGCCGCAAGCACTCGACCAAGTCAATCCGGTCATCGACCAGCTGCAACAGTCCAAGGGCGGATTGCTGTCGATCGGTATCGTGATCGCGCTGTGGACAGCCTCGGCTGGCGTGCGACTGATGATGAGCGCCATGAACGCCGCGTATGACGTGGTCGAAGCGCGCCCGGCCTGGAAGCGCATCCCGCTGTCGGTGTTCTACACCATCGGCATCGCCGGCATGCTGCTCACGGTAGCCGCGCTGATGGTCACCGGCCCGGTGGTCATGAACTGGCTTGCCTCGCAGATCGGCATGGAAGACTTCATCGTCACGCTGTGGACGATTCTGCGCTGGCCGCTGATCATCATCCTGCTGATGGTCGCGGTGGCGATCATGTATTACGTCATGCCCGACGTTAAACAGAGCTTTCGCTTCATCACCCCGGGCTCAGTGCTCGCGGTGGTGGTGTGGATCGTCGCGTCGCTGGGCTTTGCCTACTACGTCAAAACCTTCGCCGACTACAACGCGATGTACGGCAGCATCGGGGCGATCATCGTGTTGCTGCTGTATTTCTACATTTCAGCGGCGGTGTTATTGCTGGGCGCTGAGATGAACGCGGTGATCGAGCACATGTCCGCCGAAGGCAAGGAGAAGGGTGAGAAGGAGCCGGGCGAGAGCGACGGCATCGCTGATGGTGAGGCGGTGCATCTCAAGCAGCACGTCTCGGGCCTTGGCCGCGATCACACCCATGACCATGATGACGACTACACCCCTGTGCCGTCGGTGCTGAAGACCGATAAATTCTGATAACGCTCACGGCAGAAGGCGTCCGCTGGTGGCGCTTCTGCCGGTCGTAAGGGCCTCGAAATGATTCGCGAAATTCTGAAAATGGGCGACGAGCGCTTGCTGCGCATCGCCCCACCTGTCCCTGAATCGATGTTCGGTTCCCGTGAGCTGAAGACACTCATCGAGGACATGTTCGAGACCATGGAAAGCGTGGGCGGTGTCGGCCTGGCTGCGCCGCAGATCGGCATTGACCTGCAGCTGGTGATCTTCGGTTTCGAGAGCAGTGATCGTTACCCGGATGCAGAAGCCGTCCCCCAAACCATCCTGCTCAATCCTTTAATCACGCCGCTGGAGCAAACCCTGGAAGAGGGCTGGGAAGGCTGTCTGTCTGTGCCAGGCCTGAGGGGTGTGGTCGATCGCTACGAGCACATCCGTTACGAAGGTTTCGACCCCGATGGCAAGCTCATTCAGCGGGAAGCCCGGGGTTTCCATGCGCGGGTCGTCCAGCATGAATGCGATCACCTGATCGGCCGTCTGTACCCGTCACGCATTACCGATTTCAGCCGCTTCGGCTTCATCGAAGTGCTGTTCCCGGGGATGGACCCGAACGCGGACGAGTGACGGCGGCTCCGGTCAATGGAGTTTTTTGGGCAGATGAGTACCATGTGGGAGTGACCGGGGTGGCGGGTCAATCAGTACTGCGCACAAGTGATATCAATCGCTTGGTCTGCCGATAACGCGCCAGCCGTGCGGCCAGTTCCTGTGGCAAATGCTGAACCTCAAGGAAGCCAAGCCGCTGATAAAACCCGCTCAACTCAGGCTCACAGAACAACCAGACGTTTCCTTCAACCGACGTCAGCGCTGCCTCGACCAACCCAGCCGCGACACCTCGTCCGCGCTCGGTTGCCGCAACAAACAGCCCGGTCAACCAGTGCCCGCCAGCCACCGGCGTCAGGCACAGGGCGCCAATAATGTCCGGCTGGCGCGCCACCCACACCTGCGCCTCACCCTTGGCGCGCATGGGCGATTGATGGGCGCGGTAGAACTTCTCCAGCAATGGGCGCTGCACGTCGGGAAGGGGCAAAAACTGAATGTCGGGCATCTGCGGCAGGCGTCGGCTTGGGAGTGGATTCAGCGCATCGTTCTACCGTCATAACCAATCGATCTACAAGTTTTTCCTGCGTCGTTGCACAACCGGTTATCAGCCCGAATGCAGGAACCGGCAATGCCCCACTATCTGGATGACGCGCAGCGCGAAGAGATCAAGCGCCTGCGTGCAAGCTTTACAGGCCGCACGGAATGGCCGACCTGGTTGCTGCTGATCGGTGTGTACGCAGGCTGGCCGACGTTATTGCTTGCCAGCCCGCATCTGGGGATTTGGCCTACGACGCTGCTGATGATTCCGCTGCTGGTGCTGTGGATGTCGGTGCAACACGAGGTGCTGCACGGCCATCCCACGCGTTCGTTGCGACTGAACAAGGTGCTCGGTTACGCGCCTTTTGCGGTCTGGTACCCGTACACGCTGTATCGCGATACCCATATGCAGCATCACTGTGATGAAGACCTGACCGTCCCTGGTCGCGACCCGGAAAGCCGCTATCTGAGTCAGCTGCACTGGGAACAGACCGGCAGGCTGATGCGTGTGTTGCGCTGGCTCGACAAGACGCCGCCGGGCCGTCTGGTGTTTGGCGTGCCGTTGGCGCTGAGCAGCCTGATCGTCGGCGAAACCCGTCGATTGCTGCGTGGCGAGCGTCAGGCCTGGGCGATGTGGTCGACCCATGGTGGATTGCTGGTGCTGATGGTTCTATTCATCGAGCATTACAGTGCGATCTCGGCCGTGCATTACGTGATCTTCTGCAGCGTACCGGCGCTGGCGGTGTCGATGGTTCGCTCTTATTACGAGCACCGTCCCGGTGAGCAACCCCAAGAGCGCACCGTCATCAATGAGGCCTCGTGGCCGTGGGCCTGGCTGTTCCTGAATCTGAATCTGCACCTCGTCCACCACGACTTGCCCGGCTTGTCGTGGTATCACATGCCCGTCGTGTATAGGGCGCGGCGCGAGGAGTGGCTGGCTCGCAGTGGCGGATTTCTGGTGGCCGGTTACGCGGAACTCTTTCGTCGCCACAGCTTCAATCCTATCGACAGCCCGCAACATCCCTATGTCTGAAGACCCCTGGTCTGATGAGGAATACCGAACATGCCTAGAGGCTTTGCCGAACTGTTGATGTACGTCGCGCCGCTGCGCGCTCAGCAGGCGCAAGAGCAGTGGCTGAGCCGCGTGCTGGAAATCCTCGGCGTGCAGCGTCTCGATGCTCAAGACCCGGAATTGAAAACGCTGTGGCTGTCGCCGCACTTGCTGCTGACGCAAACCTGCGGTTATCCGCTGATGACGGAATTGCAGGGCAAGGTGCAGGTGGTCGGTCGTCCGGTTTATCAGCTGCCCCATAGCGACGGTGGTAACCATTGCAGCCTGTTGGTCGCCCGCGAGGACGATCCGCGTCAGTCCCTCGTCGAGTTCAGGGGCAGTCGTGGCTTGCTGAATTCACGGGATTCCAATTCCGGCATGAACCTGTTCCGCCACGCCCTGGCGCCGCTTCAACAGAATGAGGCGTTCTTCGCTGACGTCACGCTCACCGGCGGACATCGCAACAGTCTCGCCGCGATCAAAGCGGGCGATGGTGATCTGGCCGCCATCGACAGCGTCACCTTCGACTACCTGGCCCGCGATGCCAGCGAGGAAGTGGCTGGCGTGAAGGTGATTGCTCGAACGGCGGAGGGGCCGTGCCTTCCCTACATCACCCGCCTTGGCGCCGATGCTGATGCCATCCGCGCGGCGATGAATCAAGCGCTGAGAGAACGCCCTGATCTCGCCCACGTGTTGGCGATCAGCGAAGTGCTGCCGGCGAGCCAAGCCGATTACCAAGTGCTGCTCGACTACCAGCAGCAGGCTGCATCCTTGGGGTTGCCATTGCTCTAGTTATTCCGTAGTGATATATAAGAATCACTTTTAAGTATTTTTACTGCATAACCGCCCTTGTTAGCATGGCCTCTCGGAAAGTCCCGAACACGGAAATATCAGGGCAGGGGATGTCTTATGGCTGGCGCGGACGTTATGCATCGCCGCTATCTCAGCGAGCTGTTCGTTCAGCACTACGGCTGGCTATGCGTTCGCTTGCGCCGGCTGCTCGACTCCGAGCAGAGCGCTGAAGACGTCGCCTCCGAAACCTTCCTGCAACTGCTGGCTTCGCCCAACGTTGTGCCGATTCGCGACCCGCGCGCGCTGCTCACCACCATTGCCCAACGCCTGGTATATGAGCGCTGGCGGCGGCGCGATCAGGAACGCGACTATCTGGAAGGCCTGTCCCAAGAGGCAGCGACCCCATTTGCCTCGGCAGAAAGCCACGCCGCTACACTGCAGATGCTTGACCGTCTGGATCGCCGCCTTGATCGCCTGCCTGCGAAGATCAAATCAACCTTTGTGCTCTCCCGTCGCGGCGGGCTGACCTATCCTGAGATTGCTGCGCAGCTGGGCATTTCGCAGCGCTCAGTGAGCGACTACATGGATAAGGCTGAAACCTGTTGCCGCCGCGCTTGTCTGGAATAGAGCGTGTGCTGTGCCCGGCCAACTGTGCCAACCCGATTGAGCTCCCCCATCCCCGAGCGACGAGAGACATCCATGACACCAATCAAAAAACTGCTGGGCGGCTCGCTGCTGGCACTGGCTGCCCTGACGGGCTCGGCGTACGGCGCAGAAAAAACCGCGCCGATTCATTTCGGCGACATCACCTGGGAGAGCGGCAGCCTGATCACCGAAATCCTGCGCACCATCGTGGAAAAAGGCTACGGCTATCCCACCGATAAGTTGCCCGGCAGCACGGTGAGTCTGGAAGCGGCGCTGGCGAAGAACGATATTCAGGTGATCGGCGAAGAATGGGCCGGACGCAGCCCGGCGTGGGTCAAGGCGGAGGCCGAAGGCAAGGTTCACGGCCTTGGCAACATCGTCAAAGGCGCAACCGAAGGCTGGTGGGTGCCGGAATTCGTCATCAAGGGCGACCCGGAGCGGGGCATCAAACCGCTGGCGCCTGACCTGAAATCGGTGTCGGACCTGCCTAAATACAAAGACGTGTTCAAGGACCCGGAATCCCCGGACAAGGGCCGCTTTCTCAACAGCCCGACCGGCTGGACGTCAGAGATCGTCAACACTCAGAAGCTCAAGGCCTACAAGCTCAACGACAGCTACGTGAACTTCCGCACCGGGTCGGGCGCGGCGCTGGATGCTGAAGTCGCATCGTCGATCCGCCGCGGGAAGCCGGTGTTGTTCTACTACTGGTCACCGACGCCGCTGCTGGGTCGCTTCAAACTCATCAAGCTGGAAGAGCCGCCGTTCAACGAAGCAGCCTGGAAAACCCTCGCCGACGCCAGCAACCCCAACCCGATCGGCTCCAGCTCCCTCGCTGCCCACCTGGCGATTGGCGTGTCTGAACCGTTCCGTCAGCAGTACCCGGATCTGGTGAGCTTCTTCGAGAAGGTGGACCTGCCTATCGACGAGCTGAACAAAACCCTTGGCGAGATGAGCGAGAAGCGTCAGGAACCGAGCGTCGTGGCGAAAAGCTTCCTGAAAGATCACCCGGAAGTCTGGACCGCCTGGGTACCGGCTGAGGTCGCCAGCAAGGTGAAGGCGGGGCTGTAAGCGCTCTCTCTTCAAGCTGTGGGACAAGCGGGCTCCCGCTTGTCCCGCAGGCAATCCTTTCCCGTAGGAATGAGCTTGCTCGCGAAGAGGACGGAACATTCGCTGAATCTCCAGTGGCTGTACTGACGTCTTCGCGAGCAAGCTCACGCCTACAGTGATCGGGTGTACATTACCCCCCACGCAACCACTACCGCGACCGACAACCCTGACTGGCGACGATGCCTGCCGTGCGCCAAGCTCAAGGCGTGTAACGATCCTCTCGCGAGCCCGCGATCATGAACACGTTATTGACCCTCCTGCACACCGAACGCCTGATCCTGCGCGAACTCAACCCGGACGACACCCCGGCGCTGGCGAAAATCCTTGGCGATGCCGAGGTGATGCGACATTCGGTGGCGGGCGTGTTGTCGGAAAAGGCGACGGGCAAGTTCATCGACTGGTGCCGGCTTTCCTACCGTGAACGCGGCTTCGGTCCGTGGGCGGTGGTGGAGAAATCTACCTCAACCCTGGCCGGTTTCTGCGGTCTCAATGCTGAGCGTGTGGATGACAAGGACGAGATCGAACTTGGCTATCGACTCGCAACCGGGTTCTGGGGGAAAGGCCTGGGCACCGAAGCGGCGCGCAGCGCTCTGGCTTATGGTTTTGAAGAGCTGCAGGTGCCGTCGCTGATCGCCATCGTTCAACCGGCCAATGTCGCGTCGGTGAAGGTGATTCAAAAGCTCGGGTTCGGCGGGTTCGTTCACAGTCAGTACCATCGCCAGGGCGTGAGGATCTACCGCATGACCGCGCAGCAATGGGCGCTGGGTGGTTCAGCAACATTGGCGTGAGACCTTCCCGGTTGAAGCTGGTCCGACAGGGTATGCGATCCCAAGTGGGACCGGCTTCAGCCGGGAAGGCGTCGGGCATTTCAATGCAGAACTCACGGCGTAAACGCTGGGCTTTTCCCGGCTGAAGCCGGTCCCACAAGGTATGCGTCGTTCTGTCAGAGATCGCTCATTGATGGATATCTCGCCCCTCAACTGTTAGCGTCCAGCAGACAATCAAAGCGTTGATCACCGATAAAAAAGTCGCCGGGAGAGGACATGGGATATTGCAGATCGACAGCAATGACGATGATGAAGGCATCACTCGGGCTGAGCCTAGTGGGGGTGATGGCCCTGCAGAACGTGGCACTGGCCGGCGAAACCGCGCCCGCGCCGGTGGCCGGGGATCCCGCGCTGACCTTCGTTCAGGAGCGGCATCTGGGTGAAAGCCTGGGCTGGCTGGGTTACCAAGTCGCCTCCCACACGGTGACCTTCGCCACGATCGTCGAGACCGTCGGCCGCACCAAGGCGCAGGAAATCGTGCAGGACGAACTGCAAAGACTGCAGCCGCAGTATCAGCAGGAATGGGACCGCAACCTCGCCGCGGCCTACGCCGCATCCTTCAGCCCTGAAGAGCTGAAGGCACTGGACGCCGCTGACCCGGCGCCAGATGTCGCCAACAAATTCCGCAACAAGCAGCGCGATGTCGGCGCTGACATGAAGGACCGTTCCAGCGAGCTGCTCAAGGTTTACGTGTCCACCGCGCTGGACAATGCACTGAAAAAAGCCAAGCCTTGAGCGCACGTTTTATCTGAAGCGTTTTTTGATCACCCCCGTCACGAAGGAAAGGAGAGACCATGGACCCGTTCATGCAAGCGGCCATTGATGAAGCGCAGAAGGGCCTGGACGAAGGCGGTATTCCGATCGGTTCGGTCATCGTCCACGACGGCAAGATCATCGGCCGTGGCCACAATCGTCGCGTCCAGGAAAGCAGCGCCATCAAGCACGGCGAGATGGACGCCTTCGAAAATGCCGGCCGCCAGCCAGCCCGCGTCTACCGCGAAGCCACGCTCTACACGACCCTGTCGCCCTGCGCGATGTGCAGCGGCGCGATCCTGCTGTACGGCATCCGCAAAATCATCGTCGGTGAGCACGAGACGTTCATGGGTGAAGAAGATCTGCTCAAGTCCCGCGGCGTGGAAGTGAATGTGCTGCACGACGAGACCTGCGTGGGTTTGATGAAGCAGTTCATCGCGGACAAGCCCGAGCTGTGGAATGAGGATATTGGCGAGTAGTCAGGGGCAGGCCTTGATTCGCGCCGTCCCGAACAACTGCACCTGCTGCAACCGCCCGTCTCGTTCGGTCAGGCGCAACGGCGCAGTGCCGCCGGGCATCACCACTTCCACCAAACCCGCTTGAACCCAGCCGCAGAACCAGGCCGCCGACGCCACCGCGCTGGCGCTGGTGCCGGAGGACGCCGTCGGGCCTTCGCCGCGTTCGAACACGCGTGCCGCGATGCGGTTCGGTCCCAGGCGTGCAGCCCATTGCAGATTGACCCCGCCAGGGCAGGGGTCGCCGCTTCCTGATTCGCCGGCGACGAAGGCGATACGGGTCAGGGCAGCGTTCAACTCGGGCTCGTGAAGGTCTTCGAAGCTGGGCAGATCATCCACATCCGGTACCAGGGTGACGCAATGCGGGTTGCCCACCCTGACGAACACGCTGGTCTGCCATCCCGGGTGCAAGGCTGCTATGGGTTCGATCCGGTTAACCTCCCGCCCATTGAGCATCGCTGTGCCGACTCCGTCTCCTGTTGCGGCTACTGCCTGCGGGCCGAAACCAGGCGCGCCAATGTCCAGCCAAAAGCCGTTCACGTCCTCGACTGTCGCCGCGACCGCCTGCGTTGCGACGGGGCTGAGCGAATCAGTATTGTCGTGATGAACGCGCAGGGCGAACGGCGCGCTGCCGGTGATAAGGGCTGAGTCGGTCAGCGACTGGGCGAAGATGGTCAGGCCGTTGCCGCTGCGTTCAGCGAGGGTGCCGTCGGTGTTGACGATCAACAGGTCGAACGGCGCGGTGTCCTGAAAGGGGCCCACCAGAAGACCGTCCGAGCGATGAGATTTGCTGCCGGATGGACGCTGGCCAGCGGGCCAGTCACAGATCGCCGCAATGGCGTGAGCCGTCCAGGCTTGGCGGCGAGTGGCGGCTTGCGTCGGTAACTGGGGCAGGGGAACGCCGAGGGTGCGCAGGGCATCGGGGGTAATCACTGCGTAGATATTGCCGCGAGCGTCGTAGAAGCGAGCCATGGTCAGTCCGGATCAGGGAGTCAGCGCGCATTAAATCACGCCGACCCACGCGTCGCCGCCCGCGCCTCACACCACCAACGTCAACCACGCCGACACCAGCAACAGCACCGCCATCCCTTGATTGAAGCGCTTCATGCTCTGGGCCGAGCGGCAGAATTTCGCGGCGCTGACGCCCAGGTAGGCCCAGGCGCTCATGCACGGGATCGAGACCAGGAAGAACGCCAGCGACAGCCACATCACCCGCAGCATGCGGTCGGCGTCGGTGCCCGCAAAGACGCTGACGACGGCCAGCGCCATCATCCAGGTTTTCGGGTTGACCAGTTGCAGGCTCGCCGCGCCCCACAACCCCAGGGTGGGACCGCTGCGGCGTTGCGTCGGGTCGATCGCTTCGGCGGGCGCGCTGAAAATCTGCCACGCCAGCCAGGTCAGCCAGGCGATGCCGATCCACGACATCAGCGTTTGCACCTGCTGATGACGCGCCAGCACATCGCCCAGCCCGGTGCCGACCATCAACACCAGCAGCGCCGCGCCGGTGCAGGCCCCGAGGACAATCGGTAGCGTGCGGAGCAGGCCATAACGCGAGCTGTTGGTCAGTACCAGAATGTTGGTCGGGCCGGGCGTGATGGACGCAACGAAAGCGAACAGCAGAAAGGGCAGGAGGGTTTGCATAAGGCCACTCGGCGGTCATTGATCGTGGAGCTATGATCGGCGTGCGGTGGGCGTTCAGTCTGGAACGTTTGAGCAGCGTCGGCGGTAGTCCGCCGGGGTCATGCGATAGGCGCGCTGGAACCAGCGGCCCAGATGGCTTTGATCAGCGAAACCCAGGGCAGCCGCGACGCTGACCGGCGCCTCGCCCCGGGCCAGCAGATGCCGGGCGCGGGTCAGGCGCAGTTGAATCAGGTAGGCATGGGGCGCCAGGCCGAAGGCGGCTTTGAACGCACGACTCAGGCGAAAACGGTCAACGCCGGTCACCTGCGCCAGATTGTCCAGGCCAATATCCTGATGCAAATGGCTGTGCAGGTAATCACGCGCTCGCTGGGCCACCAGGGGCAGGCGCGGATCGGGGTCGATCAGGGTGCGCCAGCGCAAGTGGCTAGTGAGGTTGGCGAGCAAGTAATCCAGCGCGGTCTGGCGGACGATGCGCATTTCGTCATGGTGCATCGCTTCGAAGGCGCTGGCCGTCGCGATGGCGAGGCGCGGGTCTTCCGCCAGCGTTGCCGCGAAGCTCAGTTGGGCGTTGTCCGGCGCTTCTTCAAACTGCGCGCGCAACTCCCGGTCCAGCCAGCGCGGGTCCAGGTACAACGTGCGGTAAGTGAAGCCGCCCGCTTCCGGGGCCGTGCCGTCATGGATGTCGCCCGGTTCGAGCAGGAACACTTTCCCCGGCGTGCTGTTGTGCTGCTGACGACGGCAATTGAATTGCTGCAGGCCCTGTTCGGTGATGCCCACCAGATAACTGTCGTGCCAGTGGGGATCGTAGGCATGGCCCTCGAAATGCGCGCGCACTGTCTCGATGCCGGACGTGGCGTCCTGCTTGAGCTCGATCCAGTTGTGGTCGGACATCACGGGGCCTCGGAAGGGGGCTGGTTTGGGTGGCTGGGGTGGTCAGTCCATCTTCAACACGTTACCGCGCAGCTCACGGCAGGTCTGGAAGATTTGTGCAGCGGGCGACGAGGTGTCGAGTCCTGCCTCCGCATGTCGCCTTGCCACGCATTTGTAGGAGCGGGGGGGGGGGGGGGGGGGGGGGGGGGGGGGGGGGGGGGGGGGGGGGGGGGGGGGGGCGGCTCGGGGGCGGGGGGGGGGGGCGGGGGGGTGCGGGCGGCAGGCGGGAGGGCGGAGGGGTGAGAGG
>NZ_JBTOPV010000043.1:0-25039 GCF_055284355.1 Pseudomonas sp. HP_01
CTGATGGCGAACATACCGGCCTCTTCCCGGCTAAAGCCGGTCCCACTATGGATACGCGGTCAAACAGTGGGACCGGCTTCAGCCGGGAAGGCGTCGGTCGTCACACCGCACATCTGATGGCGAGTGCACCGGCCTCTTCCCGGCTAAAGCCGGTCCCACTATGGATATGCGGTCAAACAGTGGGACCGGCTTCAACCGGGAAGGCGTCGGTCGTTACACCGCAAATCTGATGGCGAACACACCGGCCTCTTCCCAGCTAAAGCCGGTCCCACTGTGGATATGCGGTCAAACAGTGGGACCGGCTTCAACCGGGAAGGCGTCGGCATTCACTCCGCACATCTGATGGCGAGCACACCGGCTTTGCCCTGTTAACGCCGGGTCACCGGTGCGTCGCGATCCAGATCAGCAGGCCGGCCTGAAACACGGCAAAGGTGACCAGGCAGGCGATGGTGAAGCGCAAGCCGGCGTCGTCCCGGCGGTATTTGCTGACCTTGTCTTCGGTCTTCTTGATCGTGACGTCCTGTTCCTGAATCCTCTGTTCGGCCTGTTGCAACATCTGCGCGGCGTCGAGGATCTGCACGATCTGGATTTTATCGGCGTTCCAGGAGTTATTCAGGTTGCCGACTTTCGCGTCCTTGATGGCGCCTTTCAGGTGCTGCGCATCGGCGTAGACGACCTCGAAACCCTGGGTCTTGAGGAAGTGATCACGACGCAGGCGCGTGTCCTCGTTGAGCGCATCCTTGTTGGCCAGGGCAACGCCTTCGATCTTGTACTCGGCGCAACGTTTCTGCGCCCAGGTGATGCCTTGGGCCAGCATGAAACGCCCCAGACCGCGGTTCCACGGATCGATCTGCAAGCCTGACGCCGGGCCCACGCGAACGCTGCGATTGGCGTGATCCACCCAGATATCCAGACAATTCTGTTCTTTGCGGGTCTTTTGCCCCGGCAGCTGATAGCTCATGCGCAGCAGGCTGAATTCTTTGTTGTGGCGCTCGGCCTTGCCGAACTCGACGAAGCGCAGCGGGCGTGCTCCGGTCGCGCGGTCGGTGGGCAGGGGCGCCAGACGCAGCATCGAGAAATGCTCAGCGTGCACTTCGTCCCACAAGACAGGCGCGGCGACTTCGCCTTCTTTGGCATCGGTCGGCTCGGCCGCGTCGGTTTGTATGGTTGCTTCTGTCATCACGGCGATCCTGTTATCGACATTGCCCGGCACATGGCACCGGCACACGATGCCAGCAGACAGCTATCGGCCGTTTCTGACGAAGCTAAAGGGAGCGTGCGTCGACTCGCACGTCGAAGAGAACCGGCCTCAGGCGGCCGGTACCGAGTCGAGGAATTTCAGGATGCGATCGGTCACTTCGCTGGCCAGCGGCAACTGCGGATCCTTGTAGGACGCCAGCTGCCGCTTGATGTCCATCGGCACGATGCGTAGCACGTGGTTCATGCCGTCGATGATCGCCAGTTGCGAGTCGGGTTTGGCCTTGTGCAGCAGCTCGGCATCGCCCACGCCCACTTGCATGTCGTTGCGCCCCTGAATGATCAGCGTCGGGATTTTCAGTTGCCCGAACGCCGCCGTCGGGTTCTGCCGGAACAGGGAGATCAGATAAGGCTGCACGCTCGTGCGGAACACCACCTGAAGGGGCTCAGGCACATCGTTGTCGGTCTTGCCGGCCTTGATCTCCTCGATCAGTTGCTCGCTGCGGGCCAGCAGCGGAGGAGGGAGGCGATCCTGCAGTTGCTCGCGGACCACTTGATCCACCGGGCGACCGGTGCCGGCGACGGAGATCAACGCCACGGCGCCCGCACGTTCTGCCGCCAGGGTGGCGACCAGCGCGCCCTCGCTGTGGCCCATCAGAATCAGGGGACCCAGGCGCGAGTCGGTTTTGAGCTTGGCGGCCCAGGCGACGGCGTCGTCAACGTATTTTTCGATGCTCAGATCGCGCTCGTCCGGGGTGGCAGGGCGACTGGCCGCGACGCCGCGCTTGTCGTAACGCACGCTGGCGATGTTGTGCTTGGCGAGGATTAGGGCCAGACGCTTCATGCTGTCGTTGCGTCCGCCGTCGGAGTTGTTGCCGTCACGGTCGGTCGGTCCTGAGCCGGCGATGATCAACACCACGGGCACCGGATTCGGTGACTTGGGCAGCAGCAGCGTGCCGAAGAGCTCGCCGGTGCCGGTGTCCAGGCTGATAGGGCGCTGCAGCACGACGGGCGTTCCGGCGTAAGCGATGGATGACAGCAGGGTCAGGCTCAAGATGATCGCTCGCAGCGGCCAGAAGCCGCGAATCAGGGGTAAGGCGCTTAGCATTGCAGGACCATCATCAATAAAGTGTCAATTGGACGCGGGCAAATGAATAAGGTTCGAGGATGAACTGCGCCATAAGCCTGCGTATACTGGCGCGCTTGAGTTTTTGAACGTCTTCGGAGCCTCCCGCATGTCCGGCAATACCTACGGCAAGCTGTTCACTGTCACCACTGCCGGCGAAAGCCACGGTCCGGCACTGGTTGCCATCGTTGACGGCTGCCCGCCGGGCATCGAGTTGTCGCTGGAAGACCTGCAGCGTGACCTCGACCGCCGCAAGCCAGGGACCAGCCGTCACACCACCCAGCGTCAGGAGCCCGACGAGGTCGAGATTCTGTCCGGCGTCTTCGAAGGCAAGACCACCGGCGCGTCCATTGGCCTGCTGATCCGCAACACCGATCAGAAGTCCAAGGACTATTCGGCGATCAAGGACCTGTTCCGGCCTGCCCACGCCGATTACACCTATCACCATAAATACGGCCTGCGCGACTACCGTGGCGGCGGTCGCAGCTCTGCGCGGGAAACGGCCATGCGCGTCGCCGCTGGGGCCATCGCCAAGAAGTTTCTTGCCACTCAGGGCATTACCGTTCGCGGCTACATGAGCC
This sequence comes from Pseudomonas sp. HP_01, assembly GCF_055284355.1. Lineage (NCBI taxonomy): Bacteria > Pseudomonadati > Pseudomonadota > Gammaproteobacteria > Pseudomonadales > Pseudomonadaceae > Pseudomonas > Pseudomonas sp. HP_01. Next base: position 2,905 of record NZ_JBTOPV010000043.1, read on the forward strand.
AGCTCGGCCCGATCGAAATCCCGTTCAAGACCTGGGATTCGGTGGAAGACAACGCCTTTTTCAGCCCTGACCCGAGCAAGGTGCCGGAGCTGGAAGCCTACATGGACCAGCTGCGTCGCGATCAGGATTCGGTGGGCGCGAAGATCACGGTCGTCGCCGAAGGCGTGATGCCGGGGCTGGGCGAGCCGATTTTCGACCGTCTCGACGCCGAACTGGCCCATGCGCTGATGAGCATCAACGCGGTCAAGGGTGTCGAGATCGGCGCCGGCTTTGCCTGCGTTGCCCAGCGCGGCACCGAGCACCGCGATGAGATGAGCCCCGAGGGTTTTCTGTCGAACAACGCAGGCGGCATCCTCGGCGGGATTTCGTCCGGCCAGCCGATCGTCGCGCACCTGGCGCTGAAGCCGACTTCCAGCATCACCACGCCGGGGCACTCGATCGACGTCGATGGCAACTCCGTCGAGGTCATCACCAAGGGCCGCCACGACCCTTGCGTCGGCATCCGTGCCACGCCTATCGCCGAAGCGATGATGGCCATTGTGCTGGTCGACCACCTGCTGCGCCATCGCGGGCAAAACAGCGATGTGCGCGTTACGACGCCGATTCTGGGTCAGCTGTAATGCCTGAGCCGCGCGTCGCCGCTACGGTTATCTGAGCGTGGCGGCGCTTCCTTACTGGCGGCTAGCCAGCTTCTACCTTTTCTATTTCGCCCTGCTTGGGGCCACGGCGCCCTACATGGCGCTGTACTTCAGCCACTTGGGATTTTCCGCCGCGCGCATCGGTGAGCTGGTGGCGATCCCGATGCTGATGCGCTGCGTCGCGCCGAACGTGTGGGGCTGGCTCGGCGATTACACCGGCCGACGTCTGACCATCGTGCGCTTCGGCGCCCTCTGCGGACTGGCCTGTTTCAGCCTGATTCTCGTCGACACGTCTTACGCCTGGCTGGCCATGGTCATGGCGCTCTATGCGTTTTTCTGGCACGCGGTGCTGCCGCAATTCGAAGTCATCACCCTGACGCATTTGCAGGGCCAGACTTCTCGCTACAGCCAGATACGGCTGTGGGGATCGATCGGCTTCATCCTTTCGGTGGTCGTGCTGGGCCGGATGCTGGAATGGTTCAGCCTGGATTACTACCCGCAACTGCTGCTGGTCATTCTGATCGGCATTGTCGCCAGCAGTTGGTGGGTGCCGAATGCGCAGCCGGTGGCCTCGGGTGTGCGGGTCGCGGGCGAGGGGTTTCTCAGGCAACTGATCAGGCCAGGCGTGCTGGCGTTTTACGTCAGCGTCGCGCTGATACAGCTGAGCCACGGGCCGTATAACACTTTCCTCACCCTGCACCTGGAACACCTCGGCTACAGCCGCGGCATGATTGGCCTGCTGTGGGCGCTGGGGGTGATTGCCGAAGTGTTGATGTTCATGGTGATGAGCCGGTTGCTGCAGCGGTTCAGTGTCCGTCAGGTGCTGATCACCAGCTTCGTGATCGCCGCATTGCGCTGGCTTTTGCTGGGTAATCTGGCCGATCATCTGGCGATTCTGATCGTCGCCCAACTGATGCACGCGGCCACGTTCGGCAGTTTCCATGCCTCGGCCGTGCATTACGTGCAACGCAGCTTCGGCCCGCGCCAGCAAGGTCAGGGTCAGGCGTTGTACGCCGCCCTGTCCGGCACGGGCGGGGCGATGGGCGCTTTGTATTCCGGGTACAGCTGGAACGCGCTGGGCGCCAGTTGGACCTTTGCCATTGCGAGTCTGGCGGCCGTGGCCGCTGCTGTTCTGACCGCCACATGTATGAAAGAGGAGCGCGTATGAGTCGCGAAGCACTGGCTCGGGAAATCATCGAAGCGGGGCAGTTTCTGTATGCCCGGGGCTGGTCGCCCGCCACCAGCAGCAATTATTCCGTGCGTCTGTCGCCGACCGAAGCGCTGCTGACCGTCTCCGGCAAGCACAAAGGTCAGTTGGGTATAGACGACGTGCTGGCCACCGACCTTGCCGGTAACAGCCTGGAGCCCGGCAAAAAGCCGTCGGCTGAAACCCTGCTGCACACGCAGCTTTATAGCTGCAAGCCGGCGGTGGGTGCCGTGCTGCACACCCATTCGGTCAACGCCACCGTGCTGTCGCGGCTCACTGCCGGTGATCATCTGGTGTTCGAGGACTACGAGCTGCAAAAGGCTTTTAGCGGCGTCTCCACCCATGAATCAACAGTGGTGGTGCCGATTTTCGACAACGATCAGGACATCGCCCGCCTCGCACACAAGGTCCAGCCCTGGCTGGATCAACACCCTGACTGCGCCGGTTACCTGATTCGCGGTCATGGGTTGTACACCTGGGGCGCGAAGATGAGCGATGCCTTGCGCCAGATCGAAGCCTTCGAATTTCTGTTCGAATGCGAGCTCAAGACGCTGTCGGTGCTCAACCGCTGATCCCTGATCGACGTAACGATCAATGCACCGCAACGTTCCCACTGCCTGAATCAACGCGTCTGATCGGCCCCAGAGCCGAAATATGCGGACCGAACCGAGGAAGCCCCAAATGAGCAGTCTGTCCGTTTACCACGTGTCATCCCCCGAGCTGCCAAACAAGGTGCTGACACACCTGGAAGACATTGCCTCGACCCTGGCCGAGCATGGCGTGGCGTTCGACCGCTGGCAGGCGGCAACGCCGATCACCCCGGGCGCCAGTCAGGAGGAGGTTATCGCTGCCTACCGCACCCAGATCGACACGCTGATGACCGAGCGCGGTTACGTGACCGTCGATGTGATCAGCCTCAACAGCGATCACCCGCAGAGGGCCGAACTGCGCGCCAAGTTCCTTGAGGAACATCAGCATGGCGAGGATGAGGTGCGTTTCTTCGTCGCCGGCCGCGGGCTGTTTACCCTGCACATCGACGATTTCGTCTACGCCGTGCTCTGCGAGAAAAACGACCTGATCTCGGTTCCGGCCGGCACCCGACACTGGTTCGACATGGGCGAACACCCGCATTTCGTCGCCATTCGCCTGTTCAACAATCCCGAGGGATGGGTCGCCAAATTCACCGGCGAGAGCATCGCCAGCCAGTTCCCGCGTCTGGAAGACTGATCAATCATGACCATCAAAGCGATCCTGACCGACATCGAAGGCACCACCAGCGCGGTGAGCTTCGTCTTCGACGTGCTCTTTCCGTATGCCAAACAGCATCTGCCCGAATTCGTTCGCGAGCATGCCGCCGAATCCGATGTCGCCGCGCAGTTGCAGGCCGTGCGCGACGACAGTGCCGAACCCGATGCGAGCGTTGATCGGGTGATCGAGATCCTGCTGCAATGGATCGCCGAAGATCGCAAAGCCACGCCGCTGAAAGCCTTGCAAGGCATGGTCTGGCAGCAGGGTTATCAGGCCGGGCAGCTCAAGGGTCATGTCTACCCGGATGCCGTTGAAGCGCTCAAAAACTGGCATCAGGCGGGTTACGCGCTTTATGTCTATTCCTCGGGATCGATCCAGGCGCAGAAGCTGATCTTTGGCTGCTCCGAGGCGGGCGATCTGTCCGGGCTGTTCAGCGGTTACTTCGACACCACCTCCGGGCACAAACGCGACCAGGCGTCCTATCGATCGATTACGTCGAAAATTGGCCAGCCGGCGGAGGCGATTCTCTTCCTGTCCGATATCGTCGAAGAGCTCGATGCGGCGCAACTGGCCGGCATGGCCACCTGCGCACTGGTGCGCGATGGCGGAGCACTGGAAGGGCACCCCAATTTCAGCAGTTTCGCGGCGATAGAGCCCAGCGCTTTCTGACGATCCAGGCGTGCTGAAAACCGACGGCCGATGTCTCTGACATTGGCCGTTTTTGTATCCAAATGCGGAAAAATGTAAGTTGGTTTTTGTTCGTTTGTGGGAAGTTGCTTGTTTCACAGTCAGGCATGCCTGTTTGTTTTCGACGCTGTGTTTAACCCTTCTCGACTGTGTAACCCTTCGCCTGTCGGACCCTGACAGCTTTTGAATGCGCCTGGTGAGGTCGTGTTGACGACAGCACCCGACGCCGTTTTTCAGCTGCCACTCACAAAAAATCCAAGGGGCATCAGGGCCGCACATTTGATGGTTTTAAACGGGAGGGAAAATGAAAAACGCACAGACAGGGACGCTGAGTCCGTTGATACAACAAATGGTCAGCAGCATCACTGAACAGGATGGCGATACGGCCATCGCCAATGCCCTTGACTGGCTACGCGCCGAATGCCGCAGCGAACGGGCCATGCTTTATCAGTACCGAAATGGCGTACTGCTCAGTTGCATCACGTCGAACGTCGACAGCTACTGGAAGGATCTTTATTGCCAGGGACGCCTGATGATCGAAGACCCGGTTATCCGCTGCTACCGCCACACCATGGGTTTTCTGAACTGGGAGGAGGCCTTCAAGACCTACCCGCCATCACCCGCCTACATGGCTGCGGTTGAGGATTGCGACCTGCTTCCGGCTTTTTCCTACGGGTACAGCAGTCAGACGCGGGCCAATCAGGGGGTTGTCACTATCTGCACGCTCAATGGCATGGAGCGACCGCTGACTCACAATGACCGTTACCTGCTGACCAGCCTGGTGCCGATGCTCCACGTGGCGGGGAAGGGCCGGCAACTGCAGACGCGAGCGCTCTCTCCAAAAGAGCTGGAGATTCTCAAATGGGCGCGGGAAGGCAAAACGGCGTGGGAGATCGGGCTGATAAAGGAAGTCTCGGAGGCTACCGTCAAGCATCACTTCAAGAGCATCTACGCCAAGCTCGGGGTGACCAATCGTGCACAGGCGGTAGGGGAGGCGTTGTGTCGAGGAATTATTCAATAGGCACACGCACGAAGGTCGCCAGCGTCTGACGTGAGCCCCTCGAAAAAAGCCCAAAAAAAACCGCGATAGCATCAACTATCGCGGGAATCTACAAGGGATGCTTCGATGAGAGTGAATCGTGCTGCTGCCGGGACACGGTGTCCCGGCCTGATACTTATCGGGTGTGATAAGTAGGCAAATCAAAACGGTGCTGGCTCTGCAACATCGAGATAGCGGGCAGCTCGCTGGCTTGTGCGGCCAGGTCACGACGGATCGCGCTGATCACCCATTCCAGTTGCACTGGGGTGTGCAGTTGAGCGTAAGACACGCAGCGGCGGATGTTGGTGCCTTCTTCGTTGCGCAGGGTCAACAGAACGCCACCGTCCGGACGCGGCTGGGTGGTGACTTCGAAATCGGAAAATACGGATGCGAATTTTTCTTGGATGAAAGTCATGTCTAGAGGCTCCATTGCTCATGGGATAACAAGCTTGGAATGACTAGTGCAGTGACTGTGCCAGCTTTTGACCTTAAATAAATATCAATGAAATCAAAGGGTTAAACATTTAAAAAAAATACTGTCTCGTGCAATTTGCATGAATGCGGCTCGTGCATCCTGCAATTTACCGGAGTGGGGAGTGAGTGATGGGGGATACGGAGGAGGGGGCACGCGCTACGTGACACAACTGAGACAGTGACATCCCGGATTTATTTCCCCTTGTTGCGAAATTTTCTCGGCAGCCGGCCAGTCGACCCTATCGGCCTCATTGAGGGGGATGGTCAGGCGCCCGTAGCTGAAGCTGGCAGTGTGGGTGACATCTGCGGCGGCGCTCTCTGCGGTGCGCCATGTAGTGGCGGGCGCCTTCCGTGGAACTACAGGCTTTATCCAGGGCTCATAAGTTGCCTGTCCCAGAGATCGCCGCATCCTCTGATTTATCCCGCGCAATGCATTGCGCTACTGGAGTTACGAAATGTCTGAAGCCCCCATCACGCCCGGTTCTGCCACGCGCATGACAGACGAAGAAGCACTGGAGTTTGCCGAACAGGTGTTTGATCGGGCTCGTGCTGGCGACGCGCCGATGCTCGACCGCCTGCTGGAAAACGGCTTGACCCCCAACCTTCGCAACCACAAAGGCGACACGTTGTTGATGCTGGCCAGCTATCACGGCCATCAAGACGCCGTGCGGGTGCTGCTCAAGCACAAGGCTGACCCTGAACTGCGCAACGACAACGGCCAGAGCCCCATTGCCGGCGCTGCTTTCAAGGGCGATCTGGAAACCGTGAAGATCCTTGTGGAAGCTGGCGCAGAGGTCGAAGGCGCCTCCGCCGACGGCCGCACCGCATTGATGATGGCGGCGATGTTCAACCGTACGGCGATCGTGGACTACCTGATCTCCAAAGGTGCTAACCCCCATATCCAGGATGCCAAGGGCGTCACGCCACTGATGGCCGCTCAGACCATGGGCGCGACCGAGACCGCCGAGCAGCTCACCCGCCTGGGGGCGTAAGCGATAGAGGCGCGCAGCATTTCCAGCTATCCTGCGCGCCTGTTTTCCAGCCCTCGGACGATCTGCCATGAAAGCTTCACTCATCGAATTCATCAGCAAGATCAGCTCCGGCTGCATGAGCGATGAAGAAATCGAAAAAATCGCCGACGAGGCCGCCCAGGCTTACGCTGACCCCGAAGCGTTCCTGACCGCCAACCCCGACATCAATTTCGACGACACTTTCCCGATCCCGCTAGGCGAGTGGGTGGTCATTGGCAGCCTTCCCGACACCGTATTGCTTCAGGCCGATACCTATCCCGACCTGCTCACCGAGATCATGGCGTCGTTCGGCCCCAATGTGTCGTTCAATATCAAGCCCAAGCAACTGACCAAAGCCGAACCCTTGGCGGCGCTTAACCGCATTCAGATTCAGCTTTCCAGCATGAACAAGGACATGGGCGGGTATGTGCTGATGGACGTCAGCGAGCCGCTGGATCACGTGTTGCAAACGGTGCTGGTCTACGGCGCCGACGTCGAGCGGGTCATGGCCCTCGGCGTTGAACTCGGCATACTGATCGAGCCATCGCTGGAGGCGCTCAAAGCGCAGGTTTGATCTCCATCGACGGGTTCTGCTGCGCGGCCAAATATCCCTGGCGACCAACGGAACCCTCATCGCAGGCCACCACTCTCAAGTGGGCAAGCCTTCAATAAGGAGCAACACCATGGGTTCTACTTTCAACGGTCTGATTGGCCTGATCATTCTGGCGCTGGATATCTGGGCCATCATCAACGTGCTGAAAAGCGGCGCGGAAACCGGGAAGAAAATTCTCTGGATTTTGCTGATCGTCATCCTGCCGGTGCTGGGCCTTATCATCTGGGCAATCGCTGGCCCGCGTGGCAACGTGCGCATCTAGTATCGCAGCAAGGCTTCAGAACACATGACGCCCGACTGGCCTGGCCAGTCGGGCGTTTTTGTTTCCCGGGTCATCCACGCGCCGCGACATTCGACCTGTCATGCTCCGCGACGTAGAATGCGCGCCTTCTTGTGGGCGGCGTGCCGTCCTGTCATCAGTAGTTATCGGGGACTTCATCCATGAGCGATTATCAAGAAACGTTGTACGAAGGCTACGGCCAGCGCTTTCGCATGGAAAAAATGCTGCATGAAGTGCGCACCGAGCATCAGCATCTGGTGATCTTCCAGAACCCGCGCATGGGCCGCGTCATGGCGCTGGACGGCGTGATTCAGACCACCGAAGCCGACGAGTTCATCTACCACGAGATGCTCACCCACGTGCCGATTCTGGCCCACGGCCGTGCCAAGCGCGTCCTGATCATCGGCGGCGGCGATGGCGGCATGCTGCGCGAAGTCGCCAAGCACGCGACGGTCGAGCACATCACCATGGTCGAGATCGACGGCACCGTGGTCGAGATGTGCAAGGAATACCTGCCGAACCACTCCAAAGGCGCTTTCGATGATTCGCGTCTGAACCTGGTCATCGATGACGGCATGCGCTTCGTTGCCAATACCGAGGAGAAATTCGACGTCATCATTTCCGATTCGACCGACCCGATCGGGCCTGGCGAAGTGCTGTTCTCGGAAAACTTCTATCAGGCCTGCCATCGCTGCCTCAACGAAGGCGGCATTCTGGTCACGCAGAACGGCACACCGTTCATGCAGATGAGCGAAGTACAGACCACGGCGGGGCGCATGAATGGCCTGTTCGCCGACTGGCATTTCTATCAGGCAGCGGTGCCCACCTATATAGGCGGCGCGATGACCTTTGCCTGGGGTTCGACGGATTCCCAGCACCGCAAGATTTCGCTGGACACCCTGCATCAGCGATTCGCCGGCAGCGGCATCGTCACCCGTTACTACAATCCTGAAGTCCATATCGGCGCCTTCGCATTGCCGCAGTACGTTCTTCAGGCGATCAGCAAACCAAGCAACGCTTGATTGCTGATCAGGTTACGCAAACCTGACATCCATCCGCCGATGTCAGGTAAACGTAACTTCCTCTTGATCGTCAGTCATGTCACGTATACATTCCATTCATCGTTGAATGTTATGCAGGCGTGACAAATGGACGCGACGTTATTGCTTGAGCGGTTGGGCAGTCAGATCGAGGACATGCGTAAATCCCGCGGCCTTACTCAGGTTCAGCTGGCCTACCAGGCGGGCATGACGCGGCAAAAGCTCGCCGAAGTCGAAAAAGGCAGCCCGACCGTGGCGGTGAATTTCTACGCCAAGGTTCTGGCCGCGTTGAATGCCGAGATAAAAGTCGTTTCCGCCCGACGCCCGACGTTTGAAGAGCTGCGCGAGGTGTTCCAGTGAAAGCGCTGGATCGTGTACGCATTTTCACCCCGGAGGGTGAGAGCGGTGCGTTGTCGACGTCGGAGTCCGGTGACTACCTGTTTCGCTATGGCCTGGACGCCAGCCCGGCGTCGCAGATCAGCCTGACCATGGGTGTTCGCGATGCGGCCTACGTATCGCGCAGCCTGCACCCGGTCTTCCAGATGAACCTGCCCGAGGGTTTCGTGCTGGAGCAGTTGCGCAATCGCCTCGCTAAAACCACGCCCATCAACCCCATGCTGCTCATGGCATTGACCGGCAGCGGTTCGCCGGTCGGCCGCGTGGCGGTGGCATCGCCCATGATCGACGAGTTGCTGGGGCGTTCGGGCCCCGTCCCAGGCAGAAGCCTGGGGCAGATACTCAGTTGGGACGGGGCGCAGGATCTGTTTGCCGAACTGGTGGATCAGTACATTTTGCGCACCGGGATTTCGGGTGTTCAGCCCAAAGTCATCGTGCCCGATTCGGATTTCGTCTCGGACCCGAAAGCCACGTTGTTGTTGCCCGAACTGATCGTCAAGTCGGGGAGGGCGGATTTCCCAGGGCTGGCCGTCAACGAATTCGTGTGCATGGACGCGGCGCGCAGGGCCGGCATGCCGGTACCGGAATTTTATCTGTCGGATAATCGCCAGCTGTTCGTGATGCGCCGCTTTGATCGTGACGCTGACCAACGCGCCATAGGCTTCGAGGACATGGCCGTGCTGATGGGCCTGGGCACGGAACAGAAATACGACTCCAGCTACGAAAACATCGCCAAGGCCATTCGCCTGTTCTGCGCGCCTGAGCACGTGCGTGATTCGCTGGATCAGTTCTTCGACATCGTCGCGCTCAGCTGCATGGTCGGCAACGGCGATGCTCACCTGAAGAACTTCGGCTTGCTGTATCGCGACCCGCTAGGGGCAGACGCACGACTGGCGCCCGCCTACGACATCGTCAACACCACCGCGTACATAAAGGACGACGCGCTCGCCCTGCGTCTGGACGGTTCGAAAAGCCTGTTCGGATCCCGACTCGGCATTCTGACCCTGGCGTCGACCTGTGACATCCGCAAACCGAACGTGCGCATCGCGCGACTGATTGCGGCAGTGCAGGCGTCGCTGCAGGAAAACGCTTCGCTCAACCCCCACGCACCCCATGTCTTCGAAGCCATCGAACACGCCGTCGAACGGTATGCCCAGACATTCAAGGTGTAAGCGCGATTCAAGGCTTTGTAAGAAAATATGAGAGGGAGCATTTATCAACGGAATTTTCACCGTTTCTTCGGGAAGATTCGCGCCGTTTCAAGACTGCTCCCTGATTGAGATAACTGTTTGAGCCGATCCGTCATGAAGAATGCGCGGCATCGGTGGTAAACCGCGAGGGTTCACGTAATATTTGCCCCCCGCAGTCCGGACCGGCATTTCAATGTGGTCGGGCGCACAGCTTTTTGAACCTAAACCTGAATCCAACGGATCCCACAACCCATGGCCAAAACGGACGCCCCGGCGCGCGCGCCGCAACCTACCGTCAAATCGCACCTGGCCTATACGCTTCTGAGCGGCCTGGTGCTGATGGTCCTGTACACCCTTCTGCGCGTAGCGCTGCTGGTCTATAACCGCGAAGGCATCGGTGCGACGCCGGCTTCGACGTTCGTCGAGGCGTTTGCCAATGGCCTGCGATTCGATTTGCGTCTGGTCGTCTACATCCTGATCCCTCTTCTGCTGTCCCTGTTCAGCGCGCGCATGATGGCCGCCCGTGGGGTGTTTCGCTTCTGGCTGACGGTGGTCGCGAGCCTGACCGCGTTCTTCGGCCTGATGGAGATGGATTTCTACCGTGAATTCCACCAGCGCCTGAATGGCCTGGTTTTCCAGTACGTCAAAGAAGACCCGAAAACCGTTCTGAGCATGCTCTGGTACGGCTTTCCGGTGGTTCGCTATTTGCTGGCGTGGGCACTGGTGACCTGGCTGCTGAGCCTGGTCTTCAAAGGCGTTGATCGTGTGACCCGGCCCCGTGGCGGGTTCAATGTGGCCAGCGCCGACAACCGTGTGGTTGCGCCGTTGTACAAGCGCGCCGTGGTTTTCCTGCTGTGCCTTGTGGTGGCCGTCATCGCCGCTCGCGGCACCCTGCGTCAGGGCCCGCCGCTGCGTTGGGGCGATGCGTACACCACTGACTCAAACTTCGCCAACACCCTGGGCCTGAACGGCACGCTGACGCTGATTGCGGCGGCGAAGAGCCGGATGTCCGAGGACCGCGACAACATCTGGAAAGCGACCCTGCCTCAGGCCGAAGCCCAGCAGATCGTCCGCAACATGCTGCTGACGGACAACGACAAGCTGGTCGATCCAGACAAAGCCGCTGTGCGTCGGGATTTCACACCGCCAGCGGCCAACACGCTGCCGATCAAGAACGTCGTCGTGATCCTGATGGAAAGCTTCGCCGGCCATTCGGTGGGTGCGCTGGGCGATGAATCGAACATTACGCCTTACTTCGACAAACTGTCCCAGGAAGGTCTGCTGTTCGATCGTTTCTTCTCCAACGGCACGCACACCCACCAGGGCATGTTCGCGACCATGGCCTGCTTTCCGAACCTGCCGGGCTTTGAGTACCTGATGCAGACGCCGGAAGGCAGCCACAAGTTGTCCGGTCTGCCGCAGCTGCTCAGCGCGCGCAAGTACGACGACGTGTATGTCTACAACGGTGACTTCGCCTGGGACAACCAGTCGGGCTTCTTCAGCAACCAGGGCATGACCAACTTCATTGGCCGCAATGACTTCGTCAATCCCGTGTTTTCGGACCCGACCTGGGGCGTGTCCGACCAGGACATGTTCGACCGTGGCGCCGAAGAGCTGAAAGCCCGCGAAGCCAAAGGCAAGCCGTTCTATGCCTTGCTGCAAACCCTGTCCAACCACACGCCGTACGCACTGCCGGCGAATCTGCCGGTCGAGCGCGTGACCGGGCATGGCACGCTGGATGAACACCTTACCGCCATGCGTTATTCGGATTGGGCGCTGGGTCAGTTCTTCGAGAAGGCCAAGAAAGAGCCGTACTACAAGGACACGCTGTTTGTGGTCGTCGGTGACCATGGCTTCCCCAATAACGAGCAGATCACCGAAATGGACCTGGGCCGCTTCAACGTGCCGATGCTGATGATCGCCCCGGGCCTGCAAGACAAGTTCGGCAAGCGCAGCAGCATCGTCGGCACGCAGATCGATATCGTGCCGACCATCATGGGCCGCCTGGGTGGTGACACCGTGCATCAGTGCTGGGGTCGCGACTTGCTCAATCTGCCAGCGGGAGACGAAGGCTTTGGTGTGATCAAGCCATCGGGCAGCGAGCAGACCGTGGCGCTGGTCACCGGCGACCGGATCCTGATCGAACCCAAGGACATGGAGCCGAAGGTGTACAGCTACGCGTTGGGCACCAAGCCCCACGCCGAGCTGATGCCGAACGCGCCGGACGTCGCCGAGTTGCGCAAGAAGCTCGACAGCTTCCTGCAGACCGCAACCAAAAGCCTGCTGGACAACACGGCAGGAGTCAAAGACGCCAAGCCACAATGACCGCAGCCTGATGAAAAACGCCCCGAGACCGGGGCGTTTTTTTTTGCCTGCGGATTCATGGCTTCAGGCTGCGAACGTCAGCTGTGTGCTGACGATTCCGGTTGAACGTCGTTGCGCTGCAAGGGTCAAGATCACTAGGCCGCTGTCAGGCCCTTACTGAGGAGAGATTGATGAAAGTGTGGACTATTTCGTTTCTGGACAAAGACGGTGTGCAGCAAACCCTCGATCTTGAATCCGATCACCGTCCCAGTGATGAAGAGGCTGCGCAGCGAATCCGTCCGATCCTGTTTCCGGTCGCCAGTGATCTTGATCTGATCGACCTCGAGGGTCGCACTGCCGAGCCCACCGTGAAGACACTCAAAGAGCAGAACGCGGTACAGATCATTTCCATCGTCGAGGCGCCTTAAAAAGCCTGGATTTCCCGCCATCCTGCTAATTGGCAACGCACTATCAATCGGCGTACTCTGCCAGTGAGGTCGGTGAAGCATCTACCCGAGTCAGCTCGCGTACGTACGCCCGTTTTGTAAAACGCACCGGCCTTGTCAGCGACATGCTTGAGTCCCGGGCGGCAGATGACCTGCCGCTACACGCCTCGCCATCGAGGGGTGTTTCGGGATAGTTGAAACTCTATCTATCGTTGCATAGGAGGACGTTTCATGAGCACAGCCTATCAAGAAGACGTCAGCAGCCATGTTCTGCGCTGCATGAAAGAAGGCGGTTTCGACTTCGCACGCATTCACCCCATTGAGTTCTATGCCACCTTTCCGGATGAGGACCGGGCGCGTCAGGCTGCGGAAAAATTTCGCGGCGAGTCAGTCAATGTCCAGCTAAATGCACTGGAAGACGGTGCCTGGCACCTGGAACTGAGCAAGTTGATGTACGCGACCTACGACGGGATAGGCGACTTCGAGCAGGATTTCCAGACCGCGATTTTCGGTCTGGACGGGGAGGTTGAAGGCTGGGGCGTCAAACAAGTGCTCAAGCGTCTGCACTGACTTGGCTTGATCGACATTTCTGCGCCGAAGGGAGGCGCTGATCGCTGAAGACTGTCTCCCGCCTCTGCAACAAAATTTGGGGCGGGAGATGCACCCAACTGAATCGCAGGCAAAAAAAAGCCGCTCTCTTGGGAGCGGCGGAAAGGGAATATCGGGTGGCGTTGCCAATCGGGTATTGAGCCAATCGCCTTGTGAGATCCGGCGGGTTGGTCTGCGGTATGGGGCGATTATGCTCGGCGCCTGTCACGCGCGGAAATGAACTCTGGCTATGCCTGCGATAGATTTTCAAATGAACGACGCTTCGCCATGAGGCGTCGGGCAACGGGTTAGGGCGCATCGTGCACAGGAATGGTGCGGACGCTGTGGCTGTTTAATTCAACCCATTGATAATAAAGCGTTTATGCCGATGGCACGGGCCTTGCGAAGGTTCTGGTGTCCATGGTGACAAGGAGTACGGCATGATCCGCACCTTTTATGACGAGATGTACGATGCGGGCGGCATAGTTCGTCCGCATTATCGGGAATTCGCCCGCTGGTTGGGCGAAGCGCCGCCTGAGTTGCTCGCTCAGCGCCGGCGTGAGGCCGATCTTTTGTTTCATCGCGCCGGGATCACGTTCACGCTGTACGGCGACGAGCAGGGCACCGAGCGGCTGATCCCCTTCGATACGATTCCGCGCAGCATCCCGGCCAGCGAGTGGCGGGTGGTTGAGCGCGGCTGCATTCAGCGCGTCAAGGCGCTGAACATGTTTCTCGCTGACCTCTACCACGATCAGCGCATCATCAAGGCCGGGATCATTCCTGCCGAACAGGTCCTCGCCAACGAGCAATACCAGCTGGCGATGCAGGGCCTGAATCTGCATCGCGATCTGTATTCGCACATCTCCGGCGTCGATCTGGTGCGTGACGGCGACGGCACGTATTACGTGCTCGAAGACAATCTGCGCACGCCAAGCGGCGTCAGCTACATGCTCGAAGACCGCAAGATGATGATGCGGCTGTTCCCCGAGCTGTTCGCCGCGCAACGCATCGCGCCGATCGATCACTACCCGAACCTGTTGCTGGACACCCTGAAAAGCTCGAGCCCGCTGGATAACCCGAGCGTCGTTGTGCTGACACCCGGGCGCTTTAACAGTGCGTTTTTCGAGCATGCGTTTCTGGCCCGGGAAATGGGGGTCGAACTGGTGGAAGGCGCTGACTTGTTCGTGCGCGATGACCGCGTGTTCATGCGCACCACGGATGGCCCGAAAGCGGTCGACGTGATTTACCGCAGGCTGGATGACGCGTTCCTCGATCCGTTGGCGTTCAATCCGGATTCGATGCTCGGCGTGCCGGGTCTGCTGGCCGCGTACCGTTCGGGCAATGTGGTGCTGGCCAATGCCATCGGGACCGGCGTGGCGGACGACAAGTCGGTCTACCCGTTTGTCACCGACATGATCCGTTTCTACCTCGACGAAGAGCCGATCCTCAAGAACGTGCCGACCTGGCAGTGCCGCAAGCCCGAAGAGTTGTCTCACGTGCTCGCCAATCTGGGCGACCTGGTGGTCAAGGAAACCCAGGGCTCCGGCGGTTACGGCATGCTCGTGGGCCCCGCAGCCACCGCTGCCGAAATCGAGTCATTCCGGGCGCGCCTCAAAGCCAAGCCCCACGCGTATATCGCGCAACCGACCTTGTGCCTGTCGACCTGTCCGACCTTCGTCGAGAACGGCATCGCCCCGCGCCACATCGACCTTCGCCCGTTCGTCCTGGCTGGCCGCGAAACCCGTGTAGTGCCCGGTGGTCTCACGCGCGTTGCCCTGCGCGAAGGTTCGCTGGTGGTGAACTCGTCGCAGGGTGGCGGCACCAAAGACACCTGGGTGGTCGAGGATTAAGGATGCCTGCCAATGCTAAGTAGAACTGCCTCGGATTTATATTGGATGTCGCGGTACCTGGAGCGCGCCGAAAACCTCGCGCGGATGCTCGACGTCAGTTACTCGCTGTCGCTGATGCCACAGGACGGACGCGGGGATGGCCTCAATGAAATCGCCATGCCACTGCTGATCACCGGAACGCTGGACGATTACCTGGAGCGCCACGGCGACCTGCATGCCGAGCGCTTGCTGCACTTTTTCGCACTGGACGCCGAAAACCCGGCGAGTATCTTCAGCTGCCTGGGCGCGGCGCGGGCCAGTGCCCATGCGGTGCGTGGGCGTATTACTGCGGACATGTGGGAAAACATCAACGCCACTTACCTGGAAATTCGCGGCATCGCCGAACAGGGTTTGAGTCGTTATGGCATGAGCCGTTTCTGCGAGTGGGTGAAGGAGCGTTCGCATCTGTTCCGCGGCGCAACCTACGGCACCATCATGCGCAACGACGCGTTCCGTTTCATTCGTCTGGGCACGTTCATCGAGCGCGCCGACAACACCCTGCGCATGCTCGATGCGCGCTATGAAATGCTCGAATTGCGCGGCCCGTCCGCCAACGCGGCGGCAGACAGTTCCGCCGCCGGCTATTACCAATGGAGTGCGCTGTTACGCGCATTGTCCTCATTCGAGGCGTACACGGAAGTCTATCGCGATGCACCGGGTGCCCGTCAGGTCGCTGAATTGCTGCTGTTGCGTGCGGACATTCCGCGCTCATTGCGTGCGTGTCTGGAGGAGCTGGACATCATTCTCGCCAGTCTGCCCGGGGCCAATGGCCGTCCCGCCCAGCGTCTGGCCGCCGAGCTGGACGCTCGTCTGCGCTACACCGGCATCGACGAAATTCTCGATGAAGGCCTGCATGAGTGGTTGAACGAATTCATTCCACTTCTGGCCCAACTGGGTAGCGTCATTCACACTTCTTACCTGGAGGCTGCATGAGACTCTCAATTAGCCACGAGACCACTTATCACTACGACGATCAGGTCCGCGCCAGCATCCAGTATTTGCGTCTGACCCCCCACGACAGTGAGCGCCAGCAGGTGCTGAGCTGGCAGTTGGCATTGCCGCGGCCGGTCCGGGCGCAGATCGACCCCTTCGGCAATATTCTCCACGTGCTGACCCTCGACGAACCCCACGAAGCCATCGTGATTGGTGCACGTGGTCAGGTCGAGATCGACGAGAAGCGCGAGTCGGAACATGAGAGCCAGTCCTCGCTGCCGTTCCTGCGCTTCACCCGCCTGACCGAAGCTGACGAAGCGATTCGCGCCTTCGCCGTCGCGCAGACCCAGAAGCGCACCGACCGCACCGCGTTGATCGATATGATGCATGCGCTTAACGAGCACATCACTTACACGCCCGGCGCGACGGCGGTGGATACCAGCGCCGCCCAGGCGTTCGCCAACCGCGCGGGCGTTTGTCAGGATCACACGCACGCGTTTCTGGCCTGCGCCCGCAGTCTGGGGGTGCCGGCGCGCTATGTGTCGGGTTATCTCTACAGCGACAGCAGCGAACATCTGTCCAGCCATGCGTGGGCAGAAGCCTGGATTGATGACGCTTGGTACAGCTTCGACGTGACCAATCAGTTGGCGATTCCGGAGCGGCATCTCAAGCTGGCGGTCGGCCTGGATTATCTGGATGCCTGCCCGGTGCGCGGCATGCGGCGTGGCGGTGGTTGCGAGCAGATGCACGCCAAGGTAGTCGTATCGCCCGCAGCGCCGATTGCGGTTCCGACGGCTGCGAAAAAGCCTGTCCCGGCGCCGATGATTCAGGTGCAACGCCAGGGCTGATCAGCCCGCAGCGGCCGAGGGCTCAGCTCGGCCGCCTTCCCATGGTCTGTCCGCTACTGAGTGCGCCAGGCCCCCCTGGCTCCGATCCCACCCGATTCGCTGATCCCACACGGTCCGCTCACACACAAGTGATATGCAACGAAGCCATCCTGCACGGCCGGCAGTCGCCTGTGTGAAACAGGCAACCTGGTGAGTTCGTCGTGGGAAGAGGCGCTTGCAGAATGCAGGATGCTCAGCCAAACAGCCGCGTCATGTTCGGCAAGATCAGCAGCAGCGTGGTGGCGAAAACAATGAGTCCGGCCTGACGTATTTTCGAGCGCTTGAACTTGAACATGGTAAATGCCTTTTCTTGTTATTCCTGAGCAACAGAAACCCATGGGCCTTGGGCGTGACCAAGGCGAGGATTGGCAAAGGTGAGGCAAAAGAGCAGGTGCCCCAATCAGCAGATCGCGGGCGGCAGGCGCTGGGTGAAACGATTTTGTTATGGCGCCACTGCTACTGACTAAACCTTAGAGCCCGCGTGCTGTGCGGTTTAGATCATTGAGGATTATCGGGTTGCGCTCTTATAACCTCCTGACGATTGGCGAATAGCCATCGCGCAAATATTCCCCTGCTAGACACCTGCGTTCAAAACTGCCCAGGCTCAATAGCTCGCTACCGTTCGTCCGAGTCCGAAACTTCCCACAACCAGCTAACCTGTCAATCGATCCGGCGAAACAGCAGCGCTGTGATAAACAGTGCGCACATGACAGTTCTACTGTCGGTCGGACCTATAAAAAGGCAGTTCATCGGGTTAGCGAGGACAGGATGACCGAAGCGTTTATTTACGATGCCTTGCGCACGCCGCGGGGCCGGGGCAAGCCGGATGGCGCGTTGTACAGCGTCAAACCGGTAGATCTGGTGGCCGGGCTGTTGAAAGAACTGCAAGTGCGCAATCACCTCGATACCCACCACGTCGATGACATTGTGCTGGGCTGCGTCACGCCCATCGGCGATCAAGGCGCCGACATCGCCAAGACCGCAGCGCTGGTCGCCAACTGGGCCGTAAGTGTGGCCGGTGTTCAGGTCAACCGGTTCTGCGCGTCGGGCCTTGAGGCGGTGAATCTGGGGGCGATGAAGATCCGTTCCGGGTTCGAGGATCTGGTGGTGGTGGGCGGCGTGGAGTCGATGTCGCGAGTGCCCATGGGCAGTGATGGCGGCGCCTGGGTGTTGGACCCGCACACCAATCTGCACACCCACTTCACGCCCCAGGGCATCGGCGCCGATCTGATCGCCACCCTTGAAGGCTTCAGCCGCGCCGACGTGGACCTGTTTGCCGCGCAATCCCAGCACAAGGCTGCGATGGCGCGGGAGCGGGGTGCGTTTCGCCGTTCGCTGGTGCCGGTGAAGGACCAGAACGGCATGCTCTTGCTCGACCATGACGAGTTCATCCGCCCCGACACGACGCCGGAGGCGCTGGGCAAACTGCGCCCGAGTTTCGAGGCGATCGGTAAAATGGGCTATGACGCCACGGCGCTGCGCGTCTACAGCCACGTCGAACGCATCGAGCACGTGCACACGCCAGGCAACAGCTCCGGCATCGTTGATGGCGCCGCCTTGATGCTGCTCGGCACTGCGCAAAAAGGTCAGGCGCTGGGGCTGCGGCCACGGGCACGCATCGTCGTGACGGCGGTGACCAGCACCGATCCGACCATCATGCTCACCGGCCCTGCGCCGGCCACGCGCAAAGCCCTGGCGCGGGCCGGGCTGACCCTCGATGACATCGACCTGTTCGAGGTCAACGAAGCCTTCGCCTCGGTGGTGCTCAAGTTCATCAAGGACATGGGCGTCGACCCCGACAAGGTCAACGTCAACGGCGGCTCGATCGCCCTCGGCCATCCATTGGGTGCCACGGGCTGCATCATCCTCGGCACGCTGCTCGACGAGCTGGAAGCCCGGCAGTTGCGTTACGGCCTGGCGACCCTGTGCGTCGGCGGCGGTATGGGCATCGCGACGATCATCGAGCGGGTATGAACGTGAAGCACGACAATCGCTTCGCCCAACGCCTTTATCCGATAACCGTTTCAGGAAGAAAGACTGCATGAGCGATGCCATCCGCTACGAAACCGGCCCGGATCAGATTGTCACCCTGACCCTCGACATGCCCGGCCAGCAGGCCAATACCATGAACGCGGCGTATCGCCTGGCCATGGCCGAGACGCTTGAGCGTCTGCAGGCGGACAAAGAGGCCATCGCCGGGGTGATCATCCGCTCGGCGAAGAAGACCTTCTTTGCCGGCGGCGACCTCAACGAGCTGAGTCAGGTCGACGCTTCCCGCGCCGCCGCCTTCTACCAGATGACCATGGACCTCAAGGCCCAGCTTCGTGCGCTGGAAACGTTCGGCAAACCGGTGGTCGCGGCCATCGAGGGTTCTGCATTGGGCGGTGGCCTGGAGCTGTGCCTGGCCTGTCACCATCGCATCGCAATCAATGGCGGCCAGGTGAGATTGGGCTTGCCGGAAGTCACCCTCGGTTTGCTCCCGGGCGGCGGCGGCACCGTGCGGCTGGTGCGCATGTTGGGCTTGGAGAAAGCGCTGCCGTTGCTGATGGAAGGCCGCACCATGGGCGTTGAGCACGCGTTGAAAACGGGTGTGATCGATCAGTTGGCCAGCAATGCCGATGACCTGATGGCCAAGGCGCGTGAATGGATTCTGGCCAATCCGGCGCCGATCAAAGCCTGGGATCAACCGGGGTTTCAATTGCCCGGCGGCGCGCCTGCGCAGCCGAATGTGGCGCAGATGCTGGCCATCGCGCCGTCGATCCTGCGCAGCAAAACCTGGGGTTGCTACCCGGCGCCGGAGAAAATCCTCGCTGCGGCCGTGGAAGGCGCTCAAGTGGATTTCCACACTGCGGAGAAAATCGAGGCGCGTTACTTCACCGAACTCGCCACCGGCCCCATCGCCAAGAACATGATCGGCAGCTGGTTCCAGCTCAACCGGGTCAAGGCCGCAGAGGCGCGGCCCAAGGCGCCACCGGTGTTCAACATGCGCAAGGTCGGCATTCTCGGAGCCGGCTTGATGGGTGGCGGGATTGCTTATGTGACCGCAGTGGCAGGCGTCAGCGTGATCCTCAAGGACGTCAACCTGGCGGCGGCGCAGAAGGGCAAGGATTACTCGGCACGACTGCTCAACAGGCAGGTTGCCAGCGGCCGCATCACCGAGGCTCAGCGCGACGCCGTGCTGGGTCGTATCAAGCCGACGGGCCGCGACAGCGATCTCGAAGGCTGCGATCTGATCATCGAAGCGGTCTTCGAGAATCGCGAGTTGAAAGCTCAGGTCAGCGCCGCCGCCGAGCAGGTGGTGGTGCCCAATGCGGTGATTGCGTCCAACACCTCGACGCTGCCCATCACTGGACTGGCCAGCGCTATCAGCCGGCAAGAGCGCTTCATCGGCCTGCATTTTTCCAGCCCGGTGGAAAAGATGCGCCTGGTGGAAATCATCAAGGGCGCACGGACCAACGACATGACCCTGGCGCGGGCCTTTGACTTCGTTCAGCAGCTCGGCAAGACCGCGATTCTGGTCAACGACACACGTGGCTTCTTCACCTCACGGGTGTTCGCCACCTACGCCGATGAAGGCATTGCCATGCTCGGCGAGGGCGTCAGTGCGCCGATGATCGAGACCGAGGCGCGCAAGGCCGGGATGCCCGTGGGGCCGCTGGCGGTGTCCGACGAGGTGTCGTTGAGGCTGATGCACCAGATTCGCCAGCAGACGCGCAAGGACCTGGCCGAGCAGGGTGTTGAGCTTGCCGGGCATCCGGCCGATGCGGTCATCGAGCAGCTTTTGAATGAGTTTGATCGCGCAGGGAAAACCTCCGGCGGCGGCTTTTACGACTATCCTGACACCGCGCCCAAGCACTTGTGGCCGGAGTTGAAAATCCGGTTCGAGAAGCCCGACGCACAGATCAGTGGCCAGGATATTCGCGACCGCTTGCTGTTCATTCAGGCCCTCGAAACGGCGCGCTGCATGGAAGAGGGGGTGTTGCGATCGACGGCTGACGCCAACGTCGGTTCGATGCTCGGCATCGGCTTCCCGGCCTGGACTGGCGGGGCATTGCAGTTCATCAATCAGTACGGGCTGAAGCCGTTCATTATCCGCGCCCGCACCTTGGCCGAGCGCTACGGCGAACGCTTTCAACCCCCTGCATTGCTGCTGGAGAAAGCCGAAGAGGGCTCGCTGTTCTAGCTTTCGCTTCTAGCTGTGTCGCATGACGCGCCGATTCATCAAAGGGAGGTACAGCGTGGGTTCAGCTGACGACGGGCGTTGCGCTAACTGGGCCTTGCCTTGCCCGGGCCTTCAAGGCAGGCTTGAGCCCACGCATTTTCGCTTCTGTCGCTTCAGGGATTTTTATGTCGTTACGCATCTGCATTCTGGAAACCGACGTTCTTCGCCCGGAACTGGTCGATCAATACCAGGGTTACGGGCGGATGTTCGAAAAGCTCTTCGCCCGCCAGCCGGTGCCAGCGGAATTTGTCGTCTACAACGTCATGCAGGGCGATTACCCGCCCGATGACGAGCAGTTCGACGCCTATCTGATCACCGGCTCCAAGGCCGACTCCTTCGGCACCGATCCATGGATCGAAACCCTGAAGACGTATCTGCTCGATCGCTACAAGCGCGGCGACAAGCTGCTGGGCGTGTGTTTTGGCCATCAGTTGCTGGCGCTTTTGCTGGGTGGCAAAACCGAGCGTGCCTCACAGGGCTGGGGCGTCGGCATTCATCACTACAAACTCTCACCGACCCAGCCCTGGATGACGCCGGCGCTGGACAAGCTCACGCTGCTGATCAGCCACCAGGATCAGGTCACTGCGCTGCCCGAAGGGGCGACGGTCATTGCCACCAGCGAGTTCTGCCCGTTCGCCGCTTATCACATCAACGATCAGGTGCTGTGCTTCCAGGGTCATCCGGAATTCATCCACGACTACTCGCGCACGCTGCTCGACATCCGTCAGGACGCCCTGGGCGAGCAGGTCTACGGCAAAGGCATCGCCAGCCTGGAAGAAGACCACCACGGCACGGCGGTGGCGGAATGGATGATGCGGTTTGTGGCGAACAACCGCCCGGTGAGCTGACCGCGCGGTTGGCCGGGTGAGATGATCATTGTGGGGCCGGCTTCATTCTGTGGGACCGGCTTCAGCCGGGAAGGCGTCAGTCGCCATGCTTCAAGATTTATGGTGCTCACACCGGCCTCTTCCCGGCTAAAGCCGGTCCCACTAAAGTACGCGGTGTTTCTGTAGACCGGCTTCAGCCAGGAAAAGACCAGCGTCT
>NZ_JBTOPV010000044.1:0-22745 GCF_055284355.1 Pseudomonas sp. HP_01
GAACGCACATCTCCTGTAGGAGCAATCGGAGGTTACGACGGTCGCGAAGCGGCGGGCCTGTGACATTAATGTCGGCTGACACACTGCCATCGCGAGCAAGCTCACTCCTACGATTTCGTACCCGCATCCAAAATCCGCGTGGAACGCGAATTCTTACTCGCCTCCAATATCCCCTTCGAACGCACATCTCCTG
Source organism: Pseudomonas sp. HP_01 (assembly GCF_055284355.1). Lineage (NCBI taxonomy): Bacteria > Pseudomonadati > Pseudomonadota > Gammaproteobacteria > Pseudomonadales > Pseudomonadaceae > Pseudomonas > Pseudomonas sp. HP_01. The sequence continues at coordinate 194 of NZ_JBTOPV010000044.1, forward strand.
TAGGAGCAATCGGAGGTTACGACGGTCGCGAAGCGGCGGGCCTGTGACATTAATGTCGGCTGACACACTGCCATCGCGAGCAAGCTCACTCCTACGATTTCGTACCCGCATCCAAAATCCGCGTGGAACGCGAATTCTTACTCGCCTCCAATATCCCCTTCGAACGCACATCTCCTGTAGGAGCAATCGGAGGTTACGACGGTCGCGAAGCGGCGGGCCTGTGACATTAATGTCGGCTGACACACTGCCATCGCGAGCAAGCTCACTCCTACGATTTCGTACCCGCATCCAAAATCCGCGTGGAACGCGAATTCTTACTCGCCTCCAATATCCCCTTCGAACGCACATCTCCTGTAGGAGCAATCGGAGGTTACGACGGTCGCGAAGCGGCGGGCCTGTGACATTAATGTCGGCTGACACACTGCCATCGCGAGCAAGCTCACTCCTACGATTTCGTACCCGCATCCAAAATCTGCGTCGAACGCAATCCACTGTAGCAGCGTGGCTTGTCCCCCGATCTGCCGCGAAGCGGCAGCACATGGGTCAATCTGACTTATCAGGCGATTCCGGCGCCAGTTATGTCGGTGACCGCGTCCCCGATCGCGGGACAAGCCACAATCCTACAGCTGCAGGTCTAATCCTGGCTTCCTTCCAGGACAAAACCCGCCGGCATCTCCTGAGCGAAGGCGTTCACCACTTCGCGGGTGAGGCCGACGATGTCCTCGACCAACTCCATTCCCGCGCCGGTGCGCCAGCTGGCGACGATGTCCATCAGCGGCGGCAGCGGGACGTTCTCGATCAGCGTCAACGCGCCCTGGGCCAGTTCGCCATGAACCAGCGTCACCGGCAGCGCGCCGATGCCAAAGCCGTCGCGCACCAGCCGGGTAATGGCTGACGCCGAGTTCACGCAGTTGATCCGTGGCGTGACGATGTTGGCGCTGTGCAGCATGTTGAGGATGTCCTGGTGGGGCCGTGAGTTGCGGGAGAACGTGACAATGCGCGCTTCGGCGATCTCTTCCAGGGTCACGTTCGGGCGGTCGAATGCCGATCCGGTCGGCACCACCCAGCGCAGGGGATAGCGCGCCAGCACCGCGTTGCGCACGCTGTCGAAACGCAGCACGTCGGTCTGGAAAATGATGTCCTGATAACCCTTTTCCAGCTGCGAGCAGAGGTTGCTGGCGGTTTCAGCGGTGAGCTCGATTTCCAGGTTCGGGTAACACTTCATCAGGCGTGTTACCAAGGGGCTGAGCCAGGTGTGTATCACCGTATCCATCGCGCCGATGCGGATGCGGCCACGGACCTGGCTGGGGTCTTTGATCGCCGCCTTCATGCTTTGCATCGTGTCCATGATGTGTTCGGCGTATTCGAGCACGCGCAGACCCTCTTGGGTCAGCGACACGCCTCTGGAGTCCCGGACGAACAGCCGCACGCCCATTTCCTCCTCCAGCGCGGCAATGCGGCTGGAGATGGAGGCCTGGGTGCTGAACAGTTTTTCCGCCGTCAGACGAAAGCTTTTCAGCCGCGCGACCCAGACGAAGGTTTCCAGAAACTTGAGATTCACCGAGGGATTTCCTTGAGCAATTGAGCGCCGGCGCACCTACGGGATGACGGGGGAGCGTCACAGCGTTGCAGGCACGACCTGTGCAGACTGAGCACTGGAACAGCAGGTTGCATGCCACCCCGGCAACAGAAAATCTTATGGGTCATAGCGGGTTTTTCCCGTTGGACGCCCCCGGCGTGACTGCGGTGCCATGGGGCAGCGGCACTGTGACTTCGTTGAGCCTGGGCTCAGGACGGGCGCTGCCACCGCTCGTTTCTCGACCCTGTTCCTCCTTCGTGCCCCAGCAAGGTACCGCAACTGCCAACGAGAACCCCATCATGCAAACCGCTATCAACCTCTGGCCGCTGCTTGGCGTGCTGGTCATCGTTCTGGGCTTCGTCCTGCGTTTCAATCCCATGCTGGTCGTGGCGCTTGCCGCCCTGGCCACCGGCCTTGCCGCCAGCATGCCGCTGGAAACCATCCTGGCGACCATCGGCACGGGCTTCATCAAGACCCGCACGCTACCGCTGATCATCCTCTTGCCGCTGGCGGTGATCGGTTTGCTGGAGCGCCACGGCCTGCGGCTGCATGCGCAGAACTGGATCGCCCGGTTCACCGGCGCCACGGCCGGACGCCTGTTGATCGCCTACCTGTTCGTGCGCGAAACCACTGCAGCCCTTGGCCTGACCAGCCTTGGCGGCCACCCGCAGATGGTGCGGCCGTTGCTCGCGCCCATGGCCGAAGGCGCTGCTGAATCCCGCTTCGGCAAGCTGCCCGAGGCGTTGCGCATCAAGCTGCTGGCGTTGTGCGCGGCGACCGACAATGTCGGGCTGTTCTTCGGTGAAGACATCTTCGTCGCGTTCGGTGCGATTGCGTTGATGCACACCTTCCTGCTCGGCTCCGGTATCGATGTCGACCCGATGCACATCGCGTTCTGGGGGATACCGACAGCGATCTGCGCGTTCGTCATCCACGCCATCCGCCTGCACCGGTTCGATCAGCGCATGAACCGTGAATTGACGTCGCTGCCGCCGGCCTCCGCTGTCGACAAGGAGCTGGCTCGATGATCATTTCCATTCAATACCTGTACTGGCTGGCGGGCGTGATTCTGGCGATCACGGCGTTTATGACCGCGACCGATCGGAGCAATCCCAAGCGCTGGACCACGGGGTTGTTCTGGGGCTTGTTCGCCATCGCGTTTCTGGTCGGCGAGAAGCTGCCGCCGGTGTGGGTGGGCGTCGGGGTGATCGTCATGGCGTTGATCGCCGGGTTCGGCGGCGTGGGTTTCGGCCAGCATCAGAACCTCAATGACAGGGCGCGGCGGGAGAGTGCAGGGCGCTTGAAGAACAAACTGTTCATTCCGGCGCTGGCGATTCCGCTGGTCACCGTGATTGGCGCGGTGCTGCTGAAGAACATCAAGTTTGGCGACGTCTTTTTGCTGGACCCGGCCAACAGCACGTTCGTGTCGCTGGGCATTGGCAGTCTGGTGGCGTTGGCCCTGGCCTGCTGGCTGACCCGCGACACGCCCGTGCAGGCCATGCGCGAATCGCGGCGCCTGACCGAAGCGCTGGGTTGGGCACTGGTGCTGCCGCAGATGCTGGCGATGCTTGGCCTGGTGTTCAACGACGCGGGCGTCGGCAAAGCGGTGGCTCACCTGGCCACGGCCTACATCAACCTGGATTTTCGTCTCGTCTCGGTGATGGTGTACGTGCTGGGCATGGCGCTGTTCACCATCGTCATGGGCAACGGATTTGCCGCGTTTCCGGTGATGACCGGCGGCATCGGCGTGCCGGTGCTGGTAGGCATGTACGGCGCCAACCCGGCGGTGATGGCCGCCATTGGCATGTTCTCGGGCTACTGCGGGACGCTGATGACGCCGATGGCGGCCAACTACAACCTGATTCCTGCAGCGTTGCTGGAATTGCCGGACAAGTACGCGGTGATCAAAGCGCAAATCCCCACGGCGCTGGCGATGCTGGTGGCGAATATTCTGCTGCTCTATTTCCTGATGTAGTTGCGGCGCCTGCTGTAGCTGCGTCGCCAGGGCTGACGCTTTCGCGGGCAAGCGCGCTCCTACGGCCTTCGGCCAGAATCAAAAGCCACGCCATCGCTTGCCTCGTTTATCGCGCTCTTTGCAGGAGCGCGCTTGCCCGCGATCTGGCGCGCAGCGGCAGCAAAATGCCTGCCCGTTTACAAGGCATTCCTGGCCGCCTCCTCTTCACCCACTCCCTTCGCCACGCAATAAATGCCCTCATCGCAAACGTTTGCGCGATTCCATGGTCTGTACGACAAGTGGCTGCGATCCCTCTGCCTCAATGCTTACCACAGGCTTTCCGGTAGTGCTTTCTGACCAAGACAACAAGCCGCGTGTCTTGCTCCGAAGAAATAGGTTGAATAGTCACACAAAATGTTATTTAAATAACAAAAATAAAACCGCGACGGTGGCTCATCTTTCGAGCCCAGCGCGTGAACAAGGTACTCACACACATGAACAAGATCGCGGTCATCGGCAGCAACATGGTGGATTTGATCACCTACATCGACCGGATGCCGGCGCAGGGCGAGACCCTCGAAGCACCGAATTTCGCCATGGGCTGCGGCGGCAAGGGCGCCAATCAAGCCGTCGCAGCGGCCAAGCTGGGCGCTGACGTGTTGATGCTGAGCAAAGTCGGCGACGACATGTTCGCCGACAACACGCTGGCCAATTTCAAGCGCTACGGCATTGATACCCAGTTCGTCCAGCGCGTTCCCGGCGTGTCCAGCGGCGTCGCGCCGATCTTCGTGCAGAGCGATTCCCACAACAGCATCCTCATCGTCAAAGGCGCCAATGCGCACCTGAAACCGGCGGACATCGACGCTGCCCAGGCCGCGTTGCGCGACTGCACGCTCATCGTGCTGCAACTGGAAATCGACCTGGAAACCGTCTACTACGCCATCGAATTCGCCAAGGCCAACGGCATTCCGGTGCTGCTCAATCCGGCGCCCGCCGTGAAGGGCTTGAGCCGCGAGCACCTGTCGCAGCTGGACTTCTTCATTCCCAACGAAACCGAGCTGGCGCTGGTCACCGGGCGTGTTATCGACTCGGTGGAATCAGCCCGCGCAGCCGCCCGGCAACTGGTGCAGGACGGCATTCGTCACGTCATCGTCACCCTCGGTGAAAATGGCGCGCTGTACGTCGGCGAAGAAGGCGAATTTCGCGTCGAAGGCATCAAGGTCGATGCCCGCGACACCACCGGCGCCGGCGACGCGTTCATCGGTTGCTTTGCCCGCCACTGGAGCGAAGACGGCGACATGCGCAACGCCATGACCCGTGCCGTGGCCTATTCCGCCTGCTCGGTCACCGGTTTTGGCACCCAGAGTTCCTACCCGGACGCTGCCGCGTTCAGCCACTTTCTCGACACCCTTTGAGCCGCCGCGCCCTGCCGATCGGCTGATCGACGGGGCGGGGTATTTCCTGTACTTCCCGGAGAACAACAATGACAAAGCCCGCGCTCCAACAATCGACGGACGGGTTCTACCTGAACCGTACGCCATGGTTCGCTTTCCTGCTGCTGTGCTGCTGCTTCGCGCTGTGGGCGGCGGCAGCGAGCATGAACGACGTGCTCATCGCGCACTTCAAGAAAGCCTTCCTGCTCAGTGATGTGCAGACCTCCTTTGTGCAGTCGGCGTTCTACCTCGGCTACTTCTTCGTGGCGATTCCGGCGGCGATGGTCGTCAGACGTTTCAGCTACAAGACCACCATCCTCATCGGCCTGGTGCTGTACATGGCGGGCTGCTCGCTGTTCTTCCCGGCAGCTTCGATGGCCAAATACGGCATGTTCCTGATGGCGCTGTTCGTCATCGCGGCCGGCCTGGCCTTCCTCGAAACCGCCTGCAATACCTACTCGACGCTGATGGGCCCGCGTGAAACCGGGACCCGTCGCCTGAACATTTCCCAGACCTTCCACCCGTTCGGCGCAATGACCGGCGTGTACGTGGGCAGCTTCGTGATGTTCAAGGACACCGACGCCACCCGCGAGCAGTTGACGCAGATGAGCGCCTCGGAAGCAGCCGTCCAGCAATTGCAGATGATTCAGTCCACGCTGCTGCCGTACAAATGGATGATCGCGGTGCTGGTGCTGATGTTCGTGCTGATCGCGTTCACCAAGTTTCCGGCGTGCAAGGGCAAGGTCACGGCCAACGTCAAATCCAGCAGCATCGGCCAGAGCCTGTCGCGTCTGTGGCGCAACCCGCGCTTTACCTTCGGCGTGCTGGCGCAGTTTCTGTACGTGGGCGCGCAAGTGGGCGTGTGGAGTTTCACCATTCGCCTGGCCATGCAGATGGGCGGGATGAACGAGCGCAGCGCTTCGTGGTTCTTGCTGACCACCTTCGCCGCTTACTTCGTCGGCAAGATGGTCGCCAACCTGTTGATGCGCAAAATGTCTCCGGCCAAGGTGCTGGCAATCTACGGCGTGCTGGCCATCGTACTGCTGGCCTACACGATTCTGGTGCCGAACATCAGCGCGGTATATGCGGCGGTGGGCGTGAGCATTTTCCTGGGTCCGTGCTGGCCGACCATTTATGGCCTGACCATCGACGGTCTGGGTGAGGACACCGGCGTCGGCGGTTCGCTGCTGGTGATGAGTATTGTTGGCGGCGGCGTGATGCCGATCTTCCAGGGCCTGCTCTCCGACGCCACCGGCGGCAACATGCAGATTGCCTACACCGTTCCGCTGTTGTGCTTCGTGGCGATCGTCGCTTATGCCATTAAATGCATGCGTGATCCGCTGCCCGCCCAGGCACCGGTGGGCGCGGTGACGGCATCATGAGAGCGTCCGAAAAGCGCACCACGATTGCGCTGTACCCGGAGCTGTTCAGCGGCGATGAAAAGACGTTGCTGTCGTCCTCGGACTTCAGGGTGCTGGCCTGGACCTATCCCAGCGGTGTGAAAGCCCTGGCGCTGGAGAACGATCGCGGCCGGGTCGTGGTGCTGCCTTATCAGGGGCAGATGGTCTGGTCAGCGGTGTTCGATGGCTGCGACCTGACCATGCGCAACATGTTCGAACAACCACGCCCGAGCTCAACGGTGATCGGCACCTACGGCTGCTTCATGTTCCACAGCGGCCTGCTGCGCAACGGCTGCCCGACGCCGGAAGACGATCATCCGTTGCACGGCGAAATGCCCTGCGCGCCGATGGACAGCGCCTGGCTGGAAATCGGCGAGGACGCTGGCGGCGCGTTTCTGCGCATCGGCGGCGAGTATGAATACGTGATGGGCTTTGGCGACCACTACCGCGCCAGGCCCAGCGTGACCTTGCGTCCGGGTTCGGCGCTGTTCGACATCGGGATGGACGTGCGCAACCTGGCCGGCAAGCCGATGGAGCTGATGTACATGGCGCACATGAACTACGCCTACGTCGACGGCGGACGTTTCATCGAGCCATTGGGCATGGCGCGTACGCGGGTTCGCAGCAGCGTACCTGCCCACGTCAAGCCGACGCCGGCGTGGTCGGCGTACATGGCCGAACTGACGGAAGACCCGTCACGGCTGGAAAGCCTGAGCACGCCTGAGCTGTACGACCCGGAGATCGTTTGCTTCTTCGACGGCGTGCAGGCGGATGCACAGGGCAACGCGCATTTCCTGCTCAAGCACCCTGAAGGTCCGGCGTTTTACACGCGTTACCAGCCGGCGCAGTTCGATCATGCGGCCCGGTGGATTCTGCACAATGCTGATCAGCAAGTGGCCGCATTTGTGCTGCCCGCGACTTGCGAGCCCGAGGGGTATCTCGCGGAAAAGGCCAAAGGCAATGTGCGCCAGTTGGGCGCAGGGGAGAGCGCGTCATTCAGCGTGACGACGGGGTATCTGGGGGCTGAAGAAGTGCAGAAGCTGGAAGCGGATTTGAAACGCTGACGGCCTATTTTTTGCCCAAATGTCGAGCGGGTGCGCGGACCCTGTAGGCGCTGCTGGAGGTTACGACAGTGGCGAACGCGGTGGGACAGTTGCGCATCCGCTGACAGACAGGTCGCGTTCGCCAGCAAAGTGGAGCGCCAAACCGGTGGCTCCTACAGATTCGACGCTCGCCAAAACAAGGTGGCGTGTTGCTCAAACCACCCAACGCGCCCCATACCCCTCAATCAAATCCCGATAAGCCTTCGGCAGCTTCTTGTCGCTGACCACCACATGAAAGTCCTGCAACGTCGCGAAATGCGCCGTTCGTACGGCATCGAATTTGGAATGATCGGCCAGCAACATGCAGTGCCGGGCCTGGCGCAGGACCTTTTGCTTGACCTCCACTTCATTGAAGTTGAAGCAGGTCACGCCCAGCTCGTCGCTGACGCCGGCCGCCGAAACGAACGCCCAGGTCAGGCGGATGCCATCCAGAATGCTCGCTTCGCTGTGGTGTTCGAACACCTGATTCTTGCGATGAAAGGTGCCGCCGCAGAGCACGATGGAACAGTTGGGTTTCTGCTGCAGTTTGAGCAGGACGTTGAGGGAATTGCACACGGCAGTGAACTCCAGCTCGTCCGGGATGAAGTCGATGACGAAAGGGATCGTTGTGCCACAGTCGAAAAACACCGTGTCTCCGGGCTGGATGAACGCGGCGGCCAGCTTGCCGACGCGGCGCTTTTCCTCAACGTGACGGGTGTCCTGCTCGGTGACCTTGTAATCACTCGCCTCCGACGGATCGAACGCCAGAGTGATGTGCCCGCCCAACAGATGAAATTTGTCGGGGTGGCGGGTCAGGTCCCGGCGCAAGGTCATCTCCGAAACGTCCAGCAGGGCGGCCATTTCCTTCAGGTGAATCGCCTTTTGATCTTGCAGGGCTTGCTGGATCAATTTGATCCGGTCGGATTTTTTACTGTCCACGGGCATTCCGATTGTCGAATGGATATGGTAAAAAAATAACATTCATTGTTATATTTACAACATAAAATGATGCGCTCAGGTATGAAGCTTAAAGCGTGTCGCTGTTTACCGCCTCACTATCAGGAAACGATTGGCCATGAAGATCGAACCCGCAGCACTCGCCCAGTACATCGACCACACCTTGCTGGCCGCCGACGCCAGCCGCGCGCAGATCGCAACCCTGTGCCGCGAAGCGCAGGAACACGGATTTTATTCGGTGTGCGTGAACTCTGGCCAGGTGCCTTACGCCGCCTCGTTGCTGGAAGGTCAGGCCGTCAAAGTCTGCGCCGTGGTCGGCTTCCCACTGGGCGCCGGGCTGAGCGACACCAAGGCTTTCGAGGCCAAGCAGGCCATCGCGGCCGGCGCGGGCGAGATCGACATGGTCCTGAACATCGGCTGGCTGAAGGACGGCCTGTTCGACGAAGTGAGCGACGATATCGCGGCCGTCAGAGACGCCTGTGGTGCGGTGCCGCTGAAGGTGATCTTCGAAACCTGCTTGCTGGATGACGCCCAGAAAACCCGCGCCGCCGAGATCTGCCGTGACCTCAACGTCGCCTTCGTCAAGACCTCCACCGGCTTCAGCCGCAGCGGCGCGACCCTGGAAGACGTCGCCCTGATGCGCAAGGTTGTGGGCGAGGGTGTTGGCGTGAAAGCCTCCGGCGGCGTGCGTGATTACGCAACGGCGGTGGCAATGATCGAAGCGGGCGCGACGCGGCTGGGCACCAGTTCGGGGATCGCGATCGTCAGTGGCGCGGCGGCGTCGGGCTCGGGTTACTGATTCTGCCGCGGTTCGGTGCCGCCAACGGCGTGGCACCGTTCCCGGTTGGTCGGGGCCTCTCGGCAGAGGCTCGCGACAGAAGGCCTTTCGCCGAAAAGAGCAGGACCCGCCCCGCCAATGAGTGGCAAACTGCCGGTGCACTCACCTCTGCACCGGGCACCTCTCTCAATGCGAACATTCTCCCTGGCGCGGCTCAAGGCCCGCTGGTTCTTCTGGCTGTGCATGCTGCTGATCGTCGTCGGTCTCCCGGTCGGTTGCGCGGCGTTGCAGCACAAGGAACGTGAACTGGTCTTCATGATCGAGCCCGGCACGGCGAGCTGGTACCGCGGCCTGCCGTCCGATGTGCAAGAGCTTGAGCTCAAGGGACCATCGTTCGGCCTCGGGCAGAACATCCATGCCTGGTGGTGGCCTTCGGAGAAGAAGGACGCACCGGCCATCCTTTACCTGCATGGCTCGCGCTGGAACCTCACCGGCCAGCTGTTCCGCATCGAACAACTGCGCGCCCTGGGCTTCTCCATCCTCGCCATCGATTACCGCGGCTTCGGTCAGAGCAAAGGCCAGTTGCCGTCGGAAGCGTCGGTTTATGAAGACGCGCGCATTGCCTGGGAGCGCCTGAAACAGATTCAACCCGACCCGCAAAAGCGTCTGATCTATGGGCATTCCCTGGGTGGCGCCGTGGCTGTCGACCTCGCCGCCGAACTGGGCCGGGATGCGCAGAAAGACAACGGGCCGATTCAGGCGCGGGGGCTGATCATCGAATCGACCTTCACCAACCTCGCCGACGTCGCGTCCTCCGTCGCCAGCAAACGCACCTCGTTGCCGGTGCGCTGGCTGATCTCGCAGAAATTCGACTCCATCGACAAGATCGCCGACGTACACATGCCGGTGCTGATCGTGCATGGCACGGCGGATCAGTTCGTCGCGCCGCAGTTCAGTGAAGCGCTGTTCGAAGCGGCGCAGGAGCCGAAGAATTTGCTGATGGTGCCGGGGGGCAATCACAACAACAGCATGAACCTGGGGCGCGAGGCGTACAGCCAGGCGATTCAGAATTTGCTCAGCGAGAAGCCACCGGCGGTGCATGCGTCCAATGCATCGGCGGCATTGCTCAAACAGCCCGGTTAGCCTTTTTCATGAGCGCGGCCGGTGTCCTCTCAAAGCGCCTGCCGCCACCTGCCGCGAGTGCTGCCGATGGACTCACATGCAGACGAAGACGCCCACCTGACCCATTCCGCGCGGGACTGGGTGCTGCGTGCCGCGCCTCTGCCGCAGATCGAGCGGATCGAGGCGTATTTTCACGGGCACGGTTTCGAGATGCACCGCCACGACACTTACGCCATCGGCCACACGATGTCGGGGGTGCAGAGCTTTCAGTACGGCAAGGAGCGGGTCGACAACCTGCCGGGACGGACGATGGTGCTGTACCCCGACGAAGCCCATGACGGCCACGCCGGGACCGCAGACGGCTTTCGCTACCGGATGTTCTACCTGGAGCCGGCGATGGTTCAGCAGGTCCTCGGTGGCAAGCCGTTGCCGTTTATCAAAGGTGGGGCGTCCAGTGATCCGCGCCTGTTCAGGGCGACGCGGGCGCTGCTGTCCGACCTGAATAACGCCCTGGATCCTCTCGAACTGGACGACGCGATCTACGACCTCGCAATCGCCCTGCAAACGGCCGCCGGTGTGCGCAAGGGCCGCCAGACCGTCAACTACGCCGGCGCCCAACGTGCGCGGGAAATGCTCATGGCCAGTCTGGAACAGGGCGTCAGCCTGACCGATCTGGAACAGGCCAGCGACACCGACCGCTGGCGCCTGTTGCGGGATTTTCGCGTGCTGTTCGGCACCACGCCTTACCGTTACCTGACCCTGCGCCGGCTGGACCTCGTCCGGCACTCGATAGCGTTGGGTGTGTCCCTGAGTGACGCGTCGGTGATGGCGGGGTTCTCCGACCAGAGCCACATGACACGGCATTTCGTGAAGACCTTCGGCTACCCGCCAGGGCGGTGGTTGAAGATGTTGGCGGCGCGCGCATAAGGGGATCAAGCACACCTTGTGGGACAGGCTTTAGCCGGGAATGCGTCAGTTGCCACACCGAAAAATGGATGGCGTACGCACCGGCCTCTTCCCGGCTAAAGCCGGTCCCACTATTAGTTCGCGGTGTATCAGTGGAACTGGCTTTAGCCGGGAATGCGTCAGTTGCCACACCGAAAAATGGATGGCGTACGCACCGGTCTCTTCCCGGCTGAAGCCGGTCCCACTATTAGTTCGCGGTGTTTCAGTGGGACCGGCTTTAGCCGGGAATGCGTCAGTTGCCACACCGAAAAATGGATGGCGTAGGCACTGGCCTCTTCCCGGCTGAAGCCGGTCCCACTATTAGTTCGCGGTGTTTCAGTGGGACCGGCTTTAGCCGGGAATGCGTCAGTTGCCACACCGAAAAATGGATGGCGTACGCACTGGCCTCTTCCCGGCTGAAGCCGGTCCCACTATCAGTTCGCGGTGTTTCAGTGGGACCGGCTTTAGCCGGGAATGCGTCAGTTGCCACACCGAAAAATGGATGGCGTACACACCGGCCTCTTCCCGGCTAAAGCCGGTCCCACTATTAGTTCGCGATGTTTCAGTGGGACCGGCTTTAGCCGGGAATGCGTCAGGCGTCACACCGCAAAACTGGATGCACCGTGCAATAACGTACAAGACCCCACCCACCCCCGCGCTTTAGATTGGCTCTACATCAAACCCTGTCGGAGCCGCCATCGTGTCCACGTCCAACACCCAGCACACCCCCATCAACTTCGCCCAGAAATACAGCCTGTTCACCGAGCAGTGGCAGCCCAAAGTCATCGCGCAGATGAACGACTACCAGTTCAAGCTGGCGCGGCTGGAAGGGGAGTTTCTCTGGCACAGCCACGCCGACACCGACGAAACCTTCATCGTGCTCGAAGGCTGTTTGCGCATCGATTTTCGCGACGGTTTCGTCGAACTCAACGCGGGCGAACTGTATGTCGTGCCCAAGGGCGTCGAGCACAAACCCTGGGCCGAGAAGGAAGTGAAGCTGATGCTGATCGAGCCCAGCGGCGTCATCAACACCGGCAGCGACACCAACGAGCGCACCGCGCAGAACGACGTCTGGATCTGATTACGCCTCTGGCTTTGCTGCATCATCCTTGGGCAACAACACCGCAATCAACGCCCTGACCACCCCCGGCAGGGCGTCCAGTTCGCGGACCAGAATGCTCCGTTCGCGCACTGCCCAGGGCTCGTCGAGTTCGATGGTCACCAGCTTCATCGTCCGGCTGTGCCGTGACGCCGCCGACTCCGGGATCACCCCGATGCCCACCCCGGCCTCGACCATCCGGCAGATGGCCTCGAAGCTCGACACCTGAATCCGCAACGACAGACTCTGCCCCAGCCGCTCGACGTGATCGCGCAGAAAGCTCAGCAGCGTGCTGCCTTCGTGCAGGCCGATGTGCTGAAACGCCAGGGTCTGCTTGAACGTGACTTTTTTCTCCGCTGCCAGCTCATGGCCCACCGGCACGGTCAGGACCAGGCGGTCGGTGCTGAAGTGGATGACCTGCAAACCCGCCGCTTCCACCGGCCCGGCGATGATGCCCATGTCGGTGCTGCCGTCGAGTACGCCGCGCACGATGTCCCGGGACAGACGCTCTTGCAGGTCCACCGTGACGCCGGGCCGTTTCGCCAGAAAGCCCGCCAGCACTTCGGGCAGAAACTCGGTGACGGCGGTGGTGTTGGCGAAGATGCGAATGTGCCCCGCCGAATCGGTGCCGTAGCGGGTGAACTCACTCTTCAGGTAATCCACCTGGCTCATGATCAGCCGCGCGTGTTTGAGCAGGCGCTGACCGGCGGGGGTCAGTTCGACGCCACGGCTGTCACGGTACAACAGGCGTGTGCCGAGTTGGCCTTCCAGTGCCTTGATCCGTGCGCTGGCGGCGGCAGGGGAAAGAAACGCCCGGCGCGCGCCCTGGGTCAGGCTCGGTGATTCGCCGATGTGAATGAAGAGGCGCAAGTCAGCCAGATCGAAATGCATGGTGGGTGCCCGGACGTCGTAGAAGGCGTTCAGCATACCCGAACGCCGCTATACGCAAATGCGGATTCTCAGAATGCCGGCGCACTTCCATGATCGGGCCATAACAACAAACCCAGAGGGTTCCCGCCCATGAGCGCTGCAGAGTCACCCGTGGATTTCACCGCCTGGATAGGCCGCACCCAAGAAGCCCAGGATCATCTGAGTGTCAACCTGATCAAGCGCATCGCGGCCACCTTTGGCGAGCCCACGCCCGCCGTGGGCGATCCACTGCCGCCGCTGTGGCAATGGTGTTTTTTCCAGGAACCGGTGTTCGAAGCGCACCTCGGCGGTGACGGCCATCCCGCCCGTGGCGGCTTTCTGCCCCCGGCGGACAATCGCAATCGCATGTGGGCCGGCGGACGTGTCGAGTTCATTCAGCCGCTGAACGTCGGCGCCGACGCCCATCGCCTGTCGACGATCCTGCACATCGAAGAAAAGCACGGCCGCACCGGCTCGCTGCTGTTCGTGACCGTGCGCCATGACTACTCGCAACACGGCGAGCTGTGCGTGCGGGAAGAGCAGGACATCGTCTACCGCGAGCCCAATCCGCCGAAGCTCACTAGCGGTGACGCGCCAGAGCAGGGCGAGTGGAGCGAGGTCATCGAGCCGACGCCGACGCTGCTGTTCCGCTATTCGGCCGTAACCTTCAACGGTCACCGCATTCACTACGACTACCCCTACGTCACCGACACCGAAGGCTACTCCGGCCTGGTCGTGCATGGCCCGATGACCGCCACCTTCAACCTGCGCGCGTTCATTCGCGCCAACCCCGACAAGCGCGTGCGGCATTTCGCCTATCGCGGCGTGCGCCCGCTCAACGTGCCTGCGGCGTTTCGCGTTGGCGGGCGAATCGTCGAGCCAGGCAAGGCGCAACTGTGGGCCGGCAATGACGCCGGCGTCGCCCAGAGCGCCGAAGTCGTTTTTGACTGAACCCTTCTTTTATACAGCCAGGCGCGTCGACCCTGTGGGCGCCGGCCGATGCGAGTGGACACCATGAACCCTTACGAAAACGAAGACCTCAATGCCATCCGTGACGGCGTGCGCGCGCTGTGTGCGCAGTTTCCGGCCGAATACTGGCGCAAGATCGATGAACAGAAAGGCTTCCCGGAAACCTTCGTCAAGGCGCTGACCGATGAAGGCTGGCTGTCGGCGATGATTCCCGAAGAGTACGGCGGCTCCGGGCTGGGCCTGGCGGAAGCGTCGGTGATCCTCGAAGAAGTGAACGCCTGCGGCGGTAATTCCGGCACCGTGCACGGCCAGATGTACAACATGTTCACCCTGTTGCGTCACGGCAGCGACGCGCAGAAAAGCTATTACCTGCCCAAGCTCGCCAGCGGCGAACTGCGCCTGCAATCCATGGGCGTGACCGAACCGAGCACCGGCACCGACACCACCAAGATCAAGACCACGGCGGTAAAGCAGGGCGACAAGTACGTAATCAATGGTCAGAAGGTCTGGATCTCCCGCGTGCAGCATTCCGACCTGATGATCCTGCTGGCGCGCACCACACCGCTGGCCGAAGTGACGAAAAAGTCCGAAGGCATGTCGATCTTCATCGTCGACCTGCGCGATGCCATCGGCAACGGCCTGACCGTTCAGCCCATTGCCAACATGGTCAACCACGAAACCAACGAGCTGTTCTTCGACAACCTCGAACTGCCCGCTGAAAGCCTCATCGGTGAAGAAGGCAAGGGCTTCCGCTACATCCTCGACGGCCTCAACGCCGAGCGTGCCCTGATCGCGGCCGAGTGCATCGGCGATGGCCGCTGGTTCATCGAGAAATCCGCAGCCTACGCCCGTGACCGCGTGGTGTTTGGTCGCCCGATCGGGCAGAACCAGGGCGTGCAGTTCCCCATCGCCGAAGCGCACATCGAAATCGAAGCGGCGGACCTGATGCGCTGGCGTGCCTGCGAGGAGTACGACAGCGGCAAGAACGCCGGTGCCAGCGCCAACATGGCCAAATACCTCGCGGCAAAAGCGTCATGGGAAGCGGCCAATGCCTGCCTGCAAACCCATGGCGGATTCGGGTTCGCCTGCGAATACGACGTGGAGCGCAAATTCCGCGAAACCCGTCTGTATCAGGTGGCGCCGATCTCCACCAACCTGATTCTTTCCTACGTTGCCGAGCACCTGCTCGACCTGCCACGCAGCTTCTGAGGACGCCGAAATGAGCCACACCCAGGCATTGGCGGGTTTCCTCGCCGAGCTGACCTACGAGCAAATTCCCGGCGCTGTGCTGGACCGTACCGAAGATCTGTTCCTCGACTGGATCGGCTCGGCGCTGGCCAGCCAGGGCGCGCGGCCGATTCCGTTGTTCGAGCGCTACGCCGAACGCATGGGCCCGCAGCAGGGCAAGGCAAAGATTCTGGTCAGCGGTCGCGGCACCTCGGCGTACTTCGCCGCGCTGGTCAACGGCGCGTCTTCGCACCTGGTCGAGCAGGACGATCTGCACAACAGCTCAGTGCTGCACCCGGCGACGGTGGTGTTCTCGGCCGTGCTCGCAGCGGCCCAGGACCTCGGCAAGACCGGGCAGGATTTATTGCTGGCCTCGGTTGCCGGTTACGAAGCCGGCATCCGCATCGGCGAATTCATGGGCCGCTCCCACTACCGCATTTTCCACACCACGGCGACGGTAGGAACGCTTGCTGCTGCAGTGGGCGTCGGCAAGTTGCTGAATTTCGACAAAGAGCAGTTCATCAACCTGCTGGGCACGGCGGGCACCCAGGCCGCCGGGCTGTGGGAATTTCTCCGTGACGCAGCCGACTCCAAACAGCTGCACACCGCCAAAGCCGCGGCCGACGGCCTGCTGGCGGCGTACCTCACCGAAGACGGCCTGACTGGCGCACGGAATATTCTCGAAGGCGATCAGGGCATGGCGGCGGGGATGTCCAGTGACAGTGATCCCGCCAAGCTGTCCGACCGCCTCGGCAGCCGTTGGGCGTTGGTCGAGACCTCGTTCAAGTTTCACGCCTCGTGCCGCCACACCCACCCGGCGGCCGATGCCTTGCTGCACCTGATGCAGCGCGAAGGCCTGCGCCATGAGCAGATCGCCAAGGTGGTCACCCGTGTTCATCAGGGCGCCATTGATGTGCTCGGTCGGGTCGATGTGCCACAGACCGTGCATCAGGCGAAGTTTTCCATGGGCGCAGTGCTCGGGTTGATTGCGGTGCACGGCAGTGCGCAGTTGATCGAATTCCGCGACCTGGCCCTGACCGATGCCGACGTCGCCGCCTTCCGCGAAAAGGTCACGATGGAGCTGGACCCGGAAGTGGATGGTGCTTATCCGGCGCGCTGGCTGGGTCGGGTGATCGTGACCACCACTGATGGCCGGACGCTGAGTGCCGGGATTGATGAGCCCAAGGGCGATCCGGGCAACACCCTGTCGCGGCCTGAACTGGAGGACAAGGTTCAGCGCCTGCTGGTGTTCTCCGGCGCCCGCACGGTGGAGCAGGGCACGGCATTGATCCAGCGGGTCTGGCAGCTGCGCGATGCGCAGGATTTGGTCCATTTGATTTAGGCGAACGCCAACCCTTGTAGGAGTGAGCTTGCTCGCGATTGCAGTGTGTCAGCCCCATCAGGCCTGACTGACAAAATGCTATCGCGAGCAAGCTCACTCCTACAGGGAATGTGAAGAGGTTTACAAACATGACTCAACAACCCCCGCGTCCTCTGGATGGCATCACCGTCGTCAGCCTCGAGCACGCCATTGCGGCGCCGTTCTGCACCCGGCAACTGGCGGATCTGGGCGCCCGCGTTATCAAGGTCGAGCGCCCCGGCGTTGGCGATTTCGCCCGTGGCTACGACCAGCGCGTCGACGGCCTGGCCTCGCATTTCGTCTGGACCAACCGCTCCAAGGAAAGCCTGACCCTGGACCTCAAGCAGGACGAAGCAGGCAACATTCTTGAGTCACTGCTCGCCAAGGCCGACGTGCTGGTACAGAACCTGGCGCCCGGCGCCGCTGCTCGCATGGGGCTGTCATTCGAAGCTCTGCACGAACGCTTCCCGCGCCTGATCGTCTGCGATATTTCCGGCTACGGCGAAGGCGGGCCCTACGAGAAAAAGAAAGCCTACGACCTGCTGATCCAGAGCGAAGGCGGCTTTCTGTCGGTCACCGGTGGCCCGGGCGAAAACGAGATGGCCAAGGCTGGTTGCTCCATCGCCGACATCGCCGCCGGCATGTACGCCTACACCGGGATTCTGTCGGCGCTGATGCTGCGGGACAAAACCGGGCAGGGCAGCCGAATCGACGTCAGCATGCTCGAAAGCCTGGTGGAGTGGATGGGCTACCCGATGTATTACGCCTACGACGGCGCGCCGCCACCGCCACGGGCCGGCGCGTCCCACTCGACGATCTATCCTTACGGGCCGTTTCCCACCGGCGGGGGCGGCACGATCATGCTGGGCCTGCAGAACGAGCGCGAATGGGCGCTGTTCTGCGAGAAGGTCCTGTTCGACCCGTCGCTGGCCACCGACGAGCGCTTTTCGGCGAACTTCAAGCGCTCGGAAAACCGCGAGGCGCTGCGGCAGATCATCGTTGACGGCTTCGCCGCCTTGAGCGTCGATGACGTGGTTGCCCGCCTGGAAGACGCGCAGATCGCCAACGCCCGGGTCAACGACATGCAGGGCGTCTGGGACCATCCGCAGCTCAAGGCCCGTGATCGATGGCGCGAAGTGGACAGCCCGTCCGGCCCGCTGCCGTCGCTGCTGCCGCCGGGCCACAACACCGCGTTCACGCCGCGCATGGACGGCGTGCCGGACCTGGGCCAGCACACCGGCAGCATCCTCGGCGAGCTCGGGTTTTCGGCTGAAGATCAGGCGCGGATGGCCGCAGGCGGGGTGGTCTGAACCTCTCCGTTGCCGCGCGGGCCTACCGTCACGGCTTATAACTGTAAGAGCGCGCTTGCCCGCAAAGAGGCTGGAACATCCGGCCCATTTTTATCGGCTGGAATGCAGTCATTGCGAGCAAGCGCCCACAGCGTCGGGATGACACCCTTTTTCAGGAGCTTCAACCATGCCACAACCCATCATCCGCTCCGCACTGTTCGTGCCCGGCAGTCGCCCCGAGCGGTTTGCCAAGGCGCTGGCGGCCGGCGCTGACGCAGTGATCGTCGATTTCGAAGACGCCGTCGAGGAACCCCTCAAGCGCCAGGCGCGGGACAATCTTGCGGCCTTCCTGAACGACAACCCCCAGGCTTGCGTCTGGGTGCGGGTCAATGCGCCGACCCATGCCGAACATGCCGATGACCTGACGTTTTGTCGGCAACATGCGGGCGTGGCCGGAGTGCTGCTGCCGAAAGTCGAGACTGCTGCTCACGTCGCGGCGGTGTGGCAGACCGGCAAACCGGTTCTGCCGATCATCGAAAGCGCCAAGGGCTTGCTGGCCCTTGAGCAGATCGCCCATGCCGAGGGTGTCGAGCGTTTGTCATTTGGCGGGCTCGACCTGGCGCTGGATCTGAACCTCAACAGCGGCACCCACGCCGCGCAGATGTTTCTCGATCAGGCGCGTATGGCGGTGCAACTGCATTCACGGGGCGCCGATCTGCTGCCACCGCTGGACGGTGTTCACCCGGCCATCGGCGATCCAAAGGGTTTGCACCGTGCCATTCGCCACGCCTACGACATGGGATATGGCGGCGCGTTGTGCATCCATCCGGCGCAAGTGCCGGTGATCCACGCCGCTTTGGCCCCCAGCGCCGATGACTTGAACTGGGCGCAAAAGGTGATCAATGCCAGCGCAGCGGCCAAAGGGGCGGGAGCGTTTCAGCTGGACGGGCAGATGGTCGACGCGCCGGTGTTGCAGCGGGCCCAGCGTTTGCTGGCGTTGGCAGCGGGGTGAACACGGTCGCCGCCGGGCACGGGTTAAAATCTGATCGCGTTCGGCAACCCCGAACGCCGGCTTACACAAAAGCAGATTCTCTAAACACCGGAGCTTGGTCATGGTGGCGTTGCACTATGCTGATGGGCTCAACCCGCTCCTGCCAACATAAGTTCATACAAAAATAAGAAGGTGATATCGATGTTGAAGCTGACCAAAGCGCTCTTCTGCGCGGCTGCGGTGTCCGTGGCGAGCCTCGCACAGGCCGCTGACCCGATCACGATCAAGTTCGCCCATGTGGTGGCGGAAAACACGCCGAAGGGGCAGGGCGCGTTGCTCTTCCAGAAGATGGTCGCCGCCGACCCGGCCTTGAAAGACAAGGTCAAAGTCGAGGTCTACCCGAACTCCTCGCTGTTCGGCGACGGCAAGGAAATGGAAGCCCTGTTGCTCGGCGACGTGCAGATGCTGGCGCCGTCCCTGGCGAAATTCGAGCAGTACACCAAGAAAGTGCAGATCTTCGACCTGCCGTTCCTGTTCAACGACCTCGCTGCCGTCGACCGCTTTCAGCAGGGTCCCCAGGGCAAGGCATTGCTGACGGCGATGGACGACAAAGGCATTCACGGTCTGGCGTATTGGCACAATGGCCTCAAGCAACTGTCCGCGAACAAAAAACTGGTTGAACCCAAAGATGCCCGTGGCCTGAAATTCCGCGTTCAAGCCTCCAGCGTGCTCGAAGCCCAATTCGTCGCCCTGCACGCCAACCCGCGCAAAATGAGCTTCGCCGAGGTCTATCAGGGCCTGCAGACCGGCACCGTCAACGGCACCGAAAACACCTGGTCGAACTATGAAAGCCAGAAGGTCAACGAGGTCCAGCCGTTCTTCACCGAGTCCAACCACGGCCTGATCGACTACATGGTGATCACCAACTCCAAGTTCTGGAACGGCCTGCCGGCGGACGTGCGTGACGAACTGCAAAAGATCCTGGATCAGGTCTCGCTCGAGGTGAACAAGCAGGCAGAAGCGCTGAACCAGACCGCCAAGCAGAAAATCATCGACGCCAAGACCAGCGAAATCGTGACGCTCACCCCTGAGCAGCGTGCCAAATGGCGTGAAGCCATGAAGCCGGTCTGGGACAAGTTCTCCGAGGAAATCGGTGCCGACCTGATCAAGGCCGCCGACGATTCGAACAAGGCGCCTTGAGCCCTTCAGTCGCTTCTCGTTACAGACCGTGACGGCCCGGCGGCCACCCGTTTCGTGGGTGGTCCCCCTTCACGGCCGTCTCTACACCCGGCTAGGTTCGGCTTCGTTCGGAGAATGCTTATGCACCCGCTGACGCGACTCTGGGAGCATCTGGAGGAGGGCATCATCGCTTTCCTGTTGGCTGCCATGACCCTCGTGACTTTCGTCTACGTGGCGTTGAACAACATCTACACCCTGTTTTATTCCCTCAGCGATCAATGGGCGGTCAGCAGCGACTTCTTCGCAGGCATCGGCGACCACCTGATGGGTTACGCCCAAAGCATGACCTGGAGCGTGTCGCTGACCAAAGCCCTGTTTGGCTGGCTGATCTTCTTCGGGATTTCCTACGGCGTGCGCACGGCGGGCCATCTGGGCGTCGACGCGCTGGTCAAGAAGACCAGCAAGCCGGTCCAGCGGGTGCTCGCCCTGCTGGCGTGCGCCTGCTGCCTGGCGTATGCCGGATTGTTCCTCGTCGCCAGCTACAAGTGGGTGTCAGCGCTGTTCGTGGCCGGCATCGGTGCGGAGGACCTCGATCGGTTCGGCATCAAGGTCGCGTACATCACGGTCATCGTACCGATCGGCTTTGGCCTGGTGATCGCTCGCTACCTGGAAATCTTCTACCGCATCTGGACGCACCGGCAGACCGGGTTGGGTCTGGCCGACGAAGCGGCTGAAGCGAGCAAACTCGCCAATCCTGCCGAGGAGCAGCACTGATGACCGTTATCTGCCTGTTCCTGCTGTTATTCGTTTTCATGTTCCTGGGCGTGCCCATCGCCATTTCCCTGGGCTTGTCCGGCGCCGTTTCGATTCTGCTGTTCAGCCCTGACTCGTTGAGTTCGCTGGCGATCAAACTGTTCGAAACCTCCGACAGCTACACCTTTCTGGCAATACCGTTCTTTCTCCTGTCCGGCGCCTTCATGACCACCGGCGGGGTGGCACAGCGGCTGATCGACTTCGCCAACGCCTGCGTCGGCCACATTCGCGGCGGCCTGGCGATTGCGGCGGTGCTGGCGTGCATGCTGTTCGCGGCGCTATCCGGTTCATCGCCCGCCACCGTTGCAGCCGTGGGTTCCATCGCCGTCGCCGGCATGGTTCGCTCGGGTTATCCGAAAGAATTCGGTGCCGGGATCATCTGCAACGCCGGTACGCTGGGGATTCTGATTCCGCCTTCCATCGTGATGGTGGTGTACGCCGCCGCGACGGAAACGTCTGTCGGCAAGCTGTTCATCGCGGGCGTGATCCCCGGCATCCTGTTGGGCCTGGCGCTGATGGTGGTGATCTACATCGTCGCCCGGGTCAAGAAACTTCCGGCCCAGCCTCGGGTGACCTTCCGCCAGTGGCTGCACACGGCGCAACGCGCGTTCTGGGGCCTGATGCTGCTGGTGATCATCCTCGGCGGGATCTACAGCGGCATGTTCACCCCGACCGAAGCGGCGGCGGTGGCGGCGGTCTACTCGGCGTTCATCGCGCTGTTCGTCTATAAGGACATGAGTTTCAAGGACTGCCCGAAAGTGCTGCTGGAGTCCGGCCGGCTGTCGATCATGCTGATGTTTATCATCGCCAACGCCATGCTGTTCGCTCACGTCTTGACCACGGAGCAGATTCCGCAGCAGATCACCGCCTGGGTCATTTCTGAAGGCCTCACCCCGATCGGGTTCCTGATCATGGTGAACATTGTGCTTTTGGTCGCGGGCAGTTTCATGGAGCCGTCGGCAATCATCCTGATCCTGGCGCCGATCTTTTTCCCGATCGCGATGAAGCTCGGCATCGACCCGATTCACCTGGGTATTGTCATGGTGGTCAATATGGAGATCGGACTGGTTCACCCTCCGGTGGGGCTCAACTTGTTCGTGACGTCTGCGGTGACGGGCCTGACGCTGGGCGAGACCATCCGTGCGGCGTTGCCATGGCTGTCGATCCTGCTGGTGTTCCTGCTGCTGGTGACTTACGTGCCCTTCATTTCCCTGGCGCTGCCGAACTGGTTGGGGATGCCATGAGAGTGCATTCGTCCTTAGAGCCACATCAAGATCAAGATCTACGGCGGTCTGCCTAACGGCAGACTGTTTCGCCTTCGGCGACTTACTTTTGAAAAGCACCAAAAGTAAGCCAAAGTGCCTGCTCCTGGTTGGGCCCTTCGTTCCTCAGGGTTCCTTCACTCCGGTCTCGCTCCGTGGGCCCGCCGCCATCCGCCATCCATGGCGGGGGGCGGCTCTCGCGGC